>VBDY01000199.1 GCA_005882775.1 Chloroflexota bacterium
ATCTGGGGCGAGCCGACCGAGCGCGAGGCCTGGACCAGCGCGATAAAGCCGGACAGCTCCGTCACGATCCGCGCATAAGGCACGCCGGACCCGAGCACGAGGTGACCATCCTCCCTCGACCAGGTCTGGAGCTCGGCGAGGCGGGTCAGGTCGATGATCGCCGCGGGTCGAAGCCGACCGAAATTGATGTCCACCAGGACGTCGGTTCCGCCGGCCAGCGGAAGCGCCTCCGGATGAGCCGCCTTCAGGGTAAGGGCTTCGTCGAGCGTGCGAGGCAGGAAAACGTCCACAGCGAACTCCGGCCATAGCTTATCGACCGGCGCCGGTAAAGCCTTGGTAACGGTGCCCGGCTGCCCGCGCGTTTTCAGGGGAGTCAGCCGTTCTAATTGCTGAGACCGCTAATGCGCGCATTGAGAACTGTCTTAAGGCGATTCGGCATCGAGCTGACCTCCGAGCGGGGTCAGGGAATGGTCGAGTACGCCTTGATCCTGGTGCTAATAGCCGTCGTGGTGATCGTGGTACTGATCGTCCTGGGGAATCAGGTGCAGAACGTGTTCTGCAACATCTCCGGGGCCATGGGTCAGTAGCTCCTCCGTCCGGGAAGCCGAGCTCAGGATCCTGGCCTTCATCAGACGTAACCGGGCGGCCCCGTTCCCCAACCGGCACCGTCCGTATCGGTGCTCGATGCCATCCATGGCGTAACCGATGACCAGGTGGCGGCAGGTCCGGACCGAGGCCATCGGCTGGTCGGCCATGTTGGTCGGCTCGAACTGGATGCCGTCGTAGACGGGGCACTCGGTGAAGTCCTCGGGAAACGGGCGAGGATACGGGCAGGCGTCATCGGGAAGCTGCCCCATTTGTCCAAGTAGTCATGAACATGCCCTGTCAGTCAATGCCGCGTATTGCATAAGCAGCTGGCTGATAGCCATAATGGGCTTAAATGTGATAACGCTATAGTTGGGAGGAAACAGATGCCGGGAAGGAAGACCAAATCGATCAAGAATCCGAAGACCTACGAAGGCCTGAAGAAGAAGGGTATGAGCAAGGGCCGAGCCGCGGCCATCAGCAACGCCCAGGCCAAGAAGAAGAAAAAGTAGCCGGCGACCAGGCGGCCTCGCCACTGAGCCCGGCGCCGGTCCGGCGCTGGCGACCCGAGTACATCCCCGCCTACCTGTCGAACGGGCTGATCGGGTTGAGGGCCGGTCCAATCCCGCTGATCGAGGGGCTGGCTGTCGTGAACGGCCTGGCTGCCATCGACCCGGTCGAGAAGGGTGAGGGATTCGCCCGTGGCCCTTATCCCATCGGCGGCGACCTGGAGATCGATGGCCGAAAACTGAGCCGTTTCACGGACCAGTGCGCCTTCGAGGAACAGGGCTACGACTTCTCCTGCGGAGAGCTCCACAGCCGCTTCACGTTTCAGCCGGGTGAGGTGAAGGCCACAATCGACGTCCTGACCTTCTGCAGCCGGTCGCTGCCCTGCGTCGTAATACAGGAGGTCCGGGTGGCGGTCGACGGGGAGTGCACGCTCACGATCACGGCCAAGGTCGACCCGACCGGGATCGATGGCCGCTGGCTGGCGCGGGAAACCTCAACTCCGGATTCGGACAAGCCGGTTGTCGACGGATCTCTGCTCTGGGAGACCCACGGCGCGCTGGCGACCTGCGGCGCCGCCTACATCACAGGTTTCGAAGACCCCCACCCCGACCCTCCCCCAAAGGGGGAGGGCGAGCTTGGCGGCGATGGGGTCCAACGCCGGCGCGAGGAACACGACCAGCTGGCGCCGTTGTCGACCGCGTACAGCCTGAAGGCCAGGCCCGGGCGAAGTTATGTGCTCCGGCAGTTCAGCAGCCTGGTGGCAAGCCAGATGCACCACGAGCCGCACCGGCAGGCGGCCCGGTTGGCGGCCATGGCCGCCCAGCGCGGATTCGACCGGCTGAGGACGGAGAACCGCGAAGCCTGGCAGGAGATCTGGAAGGGCAGGATCAAGCTGGTCGGGGCAGCCCCGGCGTGGCAGGCGATGGCGGATGCCGCCTACTACTACCTTCATGCATCGGCGCACTCATCCTCTTTGTTCAGCACGTCGATGTTCGGCCTGGCCTATTGGCCGAACTACCACTACTACCGCGGCCACGTGATGTGGGATATCGAGAGCTTCGTCTTTCCCACCCTGCTCCTGACCGCGCCCGAGGCGGCCCAGGCGCTGCTCGCCTATCGCTTTCAGCGGGTGCCCGCCGCCCAGCGCAACGCCGCCATCTACGGCTACCGAGGGCTGCAGTTCCCCTGGGCAAGCGGCCCGCGCCACGGCGAGGAGGTGATCCGACTCTCCGCTCCTCACCTGGTGTTCGAGCAACACGTCAGCCTAAGCGTGGCCCACGCATTCGCCCAGTACGTGCATGCAACCGGTGACGAGGATTACCTGCGCGAGCGGAGCTGGCCAATCCTCGAAGGAGTGGCCAACTGGATCGCGAGCAGGGCGGTGCGTACCGAACGCGGGTACGAGATCAAAGAAGTGGTCGGCATCGCCGAGCAGCCGGCCCCGGTGGACAACAACGCCTACATGAACATGGCCGCGGCCTCGGTCCTGCGGGAGGCGGCCGAGTTTGCGCGGCGGCTCGGGCGAACGGACGCCGAGCGCTGGGAGCAGATCGCGTCCTGCATTTACATTCCGATCGATCCCGGGCGCGGCATGATTCGAACCCACGACCGCTTCACGCCCGACCAGCCGGACGTCACCGGTCCGACCCCGGAACCGCTGGCCGGGCTGTTTCCGTTCGAATACACTGTCGAGCCCCGCGTCGAAAGGGCAACCATGGACTTCTACCTGGACCGGGCCAAAGATTACGTGGGCCGGCCGATGCTTTCCGCGCTTCTCTGTGTCTTCGCCGCGCGGCTGGGTGATCGGGCCGGCGCGCTCCGCCTCTTGCAGGAGGGCTACGGCGATTTCGTCCAGGACCCCTTCGGAGAACCCAACGAATTCAGCACCACACGGTTTCCCGACAAGCCGAGGGTTGGTCCCTTCATGGCAAATGCCGGTGGTTTCCTGATGAGCTGCCTCTTCGGGTTCGCCGGCTTGCGCCTCGGCCCTGGTGATCCGGCGAGCTGGTGGACGCGGCCGGTTGTTCTCCCGGAAGGTTGGGAGGCCATCCAGGTGGACCGCGTCTTTGTCCGAGGCAAGGAGATGCGGCTGGTCGCGCGCCAGGGCGCCGCGAAGGCCGAGCTGACCGGTCTGGAACACGGCGGTCCCAACTAACCGGCCCTTTAGGCGGCTGCTAAACTGGCTGAAAGTGATGGCATGTGTCAGCAGGCGGCATCGATGAGCAGCCAATGGCAGTAGACGGCAACCGGCCCAGCCGCGGACCGCGGATCACGGTCCAGTTGGATCGTGCCCACCAGGATTTCCTCAAGACCCACCGGCGCGAGTACGGGGTGGCGGCGGCTTGGATCGTCCGCCGGCTGATCGAAAACCAGATGGCGACCGGCCGCGAC
>VBDY01000200.1 GCA_005882775.1 Chloroflexota bacterium
CTCGTAGGTGAGCTCGTGGAAGACCTGGAGGCTGATGATCTCCCGGTAGCGGGGCGGCAGCGCAGCGATCGCGGCCCTAACCGCCTGCTGCACGTCGTGCTGGCCGGCGACATCCTCCGGTTCTGCCTCGGAGGATTCCGGGGGATTGACCAGGGCGTCCAGAGGGATGGTCGCCCGCTTCCGCCGCAGCTCATCAGTGACGGCATTGGCCACCACGCGATGGAGCCAGTGCACGAACGGCTTTTCGGGCCGGTAATGCGGCAGGCCGCGGAAGACCTTGATGAAAGCCTCCTGGGCCACGTCCTCGGCCAGGCTCATGTCGCCCATCGAGCGAAAGGCGACGTGCAGGACAAGCCGGCGATACCGTTCCACGAGCCGGCGAAAAGCATCCTGGTCTCCACGGGCGCTGGCCGCGACCAGGTCTCTCTCCTCGGCATCGTCCGCCTGCGCTTCCGGTTGGCTTTCAGGCTCGGCCACCGAGGGTGTGACGCCGTTTCCCGAAGCGGCTTGCGACGGCTACTTCGCGAGAAAGCAAAGAGGCGGGATCCCGCTCCCGCCCCTGGTCAGTGCCCCTCTGGGATTTAGTCGCCTTCGCCGCCGCTCTTGTGTACGGTCACGGTCACGTTTACCTGGATCACCAGCTTGATCTCGACGACCACCGTCTGGCAGGTCACGGTGACCACGCCTGCGGTCTGCCCGGCGCCGAGCGCCGTGATCTCGATCAGCTGGATCTGGCTGAGCTCGTCCTGCTCGTCCTGCTCGGTCACCTCGTCCAGGTGCGCTATGTGACCTTCGTGCTTTGCGACGGCCGCCACGAACGGCGCCACGCTGCCATGGAGCTGGGTCCTTGCCTGGGCCAGTTGCGACTGGATCAACCCGGGATTGACCTTGCTCCCGGCCACCAGCTGGGTCACCTGGGTGTTGCAGCTCGACTCGGCGTTCTGGAGCTTGACGACCAGGTCATCGCCCGCCTTCTTGACAGCCTTGATCAGGACGATCTTCTGCGCGTCACCCTGCTGCTGCAGGACGACGTCGACGTGATGCTCGGTGGTGAGCACCAGCGTGGTGGGCACGGCGGCCACGGCCACCAGCGACACGGTCACGACCGTGACGATGCGCTCGGTGACCCACGCGGTGATCAGGGTGAACATTGGCATCTCTCCTTCGAGGAATCTCCCTCGCCACTAAGCCAAACGCGGTTGGTTGAGCCGGCCATCGGCTCCGCGACAGGCCTGTCACCGGATCGCTGAAGGTTCGTTATCCCTCCGGTCATGAGCCGTAACGCCGGGCGCAAGAGGGCTGAACGCATGGCGTTGCATGGCAAGAGCACCCATGGCGGTCAGACCCCTCGGCCCGGCTTCTGAGCCCTCCTCAAACGAACCCGCGCTGGACGTCGAGCTGTTCGCGACGGCGATCTCGTGGGTCAGCCTGGCGGCGGTCCGGATCGTCCTGCTGGGGGCGGCGGGGTTCTTCCTCGCGGGATGGCTCTACCTGACAGCTTTCTTCAGCTTCTTCCACATGCCCGTGCTCGGGATGGAGATCTCGCCGTCCGAGATCCTGCTCCAGGGCGTCCACAGCCTGCTCTTCCCCATCGCCGTCGTGCTTCCAGTCTTCTTCCTGCGCGTCTATGCCCGCCGGCTGATGCTGACCTTTGTCCTGCTTGTGGCCGGCTCAGCCGCGTTGCTGGCGCTCCTGGCGCTTGCCTTCCGCTGGTACTCGGCGACGGACGTGATCGTGCAGACCGCCGCCGTGCTCTGGATCGGCCTGGCGGTACTTGCGATGCAGCAAGGCTTCGGCCGGGATAGCCGCTATCACCGGCTGATCCTGTCCGCGGCCGCACTCCTGCTTCTGATCTCGTTGCCCACCGCCTTCGGCATCATCGACGCCGGGCAGCAGGCGACCGCCACCAGGACCCACTTCGTCCTGACCACGAATGCGAACGTCGGCCTTCCCGGCGGGACGACGTCAGGCAACACGGTCGAGTACCGGAACTTCGTACTGCTCCGGGAAACGCCGACACGCTACTGGATGATGCGCCTGGGACTGGCTACGGACGTGTATTCGGTCGCCAAGGACCAGGTCCTCTACGTCCGCTACTAGCTAGAAGCCCTGGTAGGGCCTGTAGGTCGAGTGCGGAATGCCCGGGATCGGGATGTCGAGTAGGAAAGCCACCAGGGCGACGATCCCCAGGACGATCAGGATGTAGAAAAGCATCCATCGAAACATGGTGCAGTCCTCCCACATATGCAACGGATCCCTGCCCGCGAACATGTTCGCGATCGTCGCCGGTTGCGGTAAGCATCCTGACGTAGCTCCATGGGCCGAAAGGCGCACGTAACGCCGCGAAGGTCCAACGTTTGTAATTGCAGAGGTGGCATGGTGGAAGATCACTCGGTCCTGTTCTTTCTCACAGTCCTTGTGGCGGTTCAGGTGGCGGCCGTTGTCGTCGTACTATGCGCCAACCTGCTGGCAGTCTCAATGCTGAAAGCGGACAAGACGAACTAGACTTCGCTGATGTCGGGCGATGAATATCGACCGATGATGTCGGCGGAGCGAGCCAAACGCCTTAGGGAATGGCATGACGACGCCTACCACCTGCAGCGCGCCAACTTACCCACGCGCATGTCTTTCATGGGACTGGATCTGCACGTACCAGAGGACGTCTTCGCGCCGCCGGATCTCGCGGAGGGAGATCCTTTTCATCAAGCGGTCCTGGCGGAGGTTAGGCCTGCGGATCGGGTGCTCGACATGGGGACCGGAAGCGGTGTCAGCGCGATTCTTGCGGCAAGAGTGTCTTCTCGTGTCGTGGCCGTCGACATCAATCCGAAGGCCGTTTACTGCGCGAGCGCAAACGCCGCGCGCAACGGCGTGCGGGACTGCATCACCTTCCTTACGAGCGATGTCTTCGAAACTGTCGAGGGTGAGTTTGACCTGATCGTGTTTGACCCGCCTTTTCGCTGGTTTACTCCTCGCGATCTGCTTGAAATGAGCACCGCCGATGAGAACTACCGGGCCCTGACTACCTTCATGGTTCAAGCCAGGGAACACCTGCGGCCGGGTGGACGAATACTCCTCAACTTCGGGTCGTCGGGAGACATCGACTACGTCCACAACTTGATCGACCGAGCCGGCTTCAAGAAAGACGTGGCGTCCTATGGAGAGGTAGCCAAGCACGGTATCACCGCCGAGTACTACACCAT
>VBDY01000127.1 GCA_005882775.1 Chloroflexota bacterium
AACCTGAAACCCGTTACAGATGCCGAGCACCAGCCCACCGCGGTCGGCGAAAGCGGCCACAGCGTCCATGACCGGCGCGAAACGGGCGATGGCGCCGCATCGCAGGTGGTCTCCGTATGAGAATCGGCCGGGAAGAACGACCAGGTCAAGGTCTTCGAGACGTCGCGCCCGGTGGTCGATATAAGCGATGGGTTGCCCCAGGATGTCGCCCAGAGCGTGGCCGCAATCGCGGTCACTCCAGGTTCCCGGAAAGACGATGATGCCTGCTTTCAACGACTCTCCACCGCCGTTCGCTCGGCGACCTGGTGCAATTCAAAGCGGAAGTCTTCGATCACTGCGTTGGAGAGCAGCTTTCGCGCCATCTCCTCGACGGCCGACCGGGCGCTGGCCTCGTCAGCCTCGTCCACGGTCAGCACCAGGTACTTGCCAGACCGCACCTCCTGGACCTTGGTGAAACCCAGCGCGTGAAGGCCACTGCGAATCGTGATCCCCTCGGGGTCGTTGACAACGGGCTTGAGAGATACGAAGACCTCAGCCCGGTACATTGGCCCCCAGCAGCCGGTCATGAGCCTCGAGGTACCGCTGACGGGTGCCGCCGACGACGTCTTCGGGGAGAGGGGGGCCGGGAGGCCGTTTGTCCCAACCGACCTCTTCCAGGTAGTCCCGGACGTACTGCTTGTCAAAGGAGGGCTGGGGCTGCCCCGGCTGGAACGACTCAATGTCCCAGAACCGCGAGGAGTCGGGAGTCATCACCTCGTCGATCAGGATCAGGCGGCCCTGGCGCATTCCGAATTCGAACTTTGTGTCGGCCAGGATGAGGCCGCGCCGTAGGGCCTCCTCGGCCCCGAACAGGTAGAGCGCGAGACTGAGCCGTTCGAGCTGCCTGGCAAGGTCCGCGCCCGCTTCCGACTCGAGGCGGGAGCGCGAGATGTTCTCGTCGTGTCCGGTCAGTGCTTTGGTCGCAGGAGTGAATATTGGTTCGGGGAGTCGATCACTCTCGCGGAGCCCGGCCGGCAAAGGGTCGCCCGCTATCGAGCCGGTGCGCTGGTACTCCTTCCACCCGGAACCGGACAGATATCCGCGCACCACACACTCGTACATGATTGGCTCGGCCCGCAGGACCTGCAGGCTTCGAGCCGCCAGGTCCTGGTCCAGAGCCAGGACATCGACGGCTTGTCGCTGCTCCGCCAGGTGGTTGGGCACGATGTGTCCCGTCTGTTTGAACCAGAACAGTGACAGCTGGGTAAGCACCCTGCCCTTGTCGGGAATCGGTGTCGGAAGCACGACATCGAAGGCCGAGATCCGGTCGGTCGCGACCATCAGCAGCTCGTCATTGCCAAGCTCGTACGTGTCACGAACCTTGCCACGCGAGTGCAGCGGAAGGGAAAGGCTGGTGGATAGGATCGCGCTCATCAGGAGACGGCCACTGCCGCATCGATGCCGAGACGTTTGAAGGCCAGGTCTACATGGCGCAGGTAATAGGCGGGGTCGAAGAGCTCAGCAAGCTCATCCGTGGTCAACCGTTCGCGAACCTCGGGCGCCTGGCCGACGAGGGTACGGAACTCCTGCCCGCCGTCTAGCGCGCTCAGAGCCGCCCGCTGCACCACCCGGTATGCCTCGTTGCGGTTCATTCCCTTGTCGACCAGGGCCAGCAGTACACGTTGCGAGAACACCATCCCACCACCGCGGTAGAGATTAGCTCGCATGCGCTCGCGGTCGACTGTCAGGCCTTCGACGATATCGGACATCAGGCGGACTATGTAATCCATCAGGGTGCATGCATCCGGGATGATGATCCGCTCGGCCGAGGAATGGCTGATGTCGCGCTCGTGCCAGAGCGCCTGGTTCTCGAGCGCCACCTGGGCGTAGCCACGCACGGTGCGGGCGAGACCGCAGATGCGCTCGCTGAGCACGGGATTGCGCTTGTGTGGCATGGCAGACGACCCCTTTTGCTCCGGGCCGAATGGCTCCCGGACTTCGGAGACCTCGGTGGTCTGCCAGAGACGGATGTCGGTTGCGAACTTTTCCAGGCTGCCGGCGAGAATTGCCAGTGCCGCCATGAAATGCGCATGCCGGTCGCGGGCGACCACCTGGGTGGTGACCGGCGCCACCTGCAGCCCAAGGCGCTGCAGTGCCCACTCCTCGACCCTGGGATCAACCGTGGCATGGGTGCCAACCGCTCCGGCGAGCTTGCCCACCCGGACCTCCTCCCGAACGGCGCTCAGCCTGGCGTGGGCTCGCTCGAGCTCATCCAGCCAGCCGGCCAGGACGAACCCGAACGTAAGCGGTTCGGCGTGCATCCCGTGGGTCCGCCCGGCCATCAGCGTGCCGCGCTCCTGGATGGCACGCCGGCGGACGCTTTCGGACAGCCGGTCCACGTCCTTGAGCAGCAGGTCGGCTGCCCGGACCAGCTGGAGGGCGAGGGCGGTATCCAGGACATCTGACGAGGTGAGCCCGCGGTGAATGTAGCGGGCATCGTCGCCGAGGCGCTCGGAGACGGCGTCCAGAAAGGCCACCACATCGTGCCCAACCCGCTCTTCGAGCTGGGCCACCCGGTCCGGATCGACCGCGGCCTGGCGAAGGCGCGGTAGCGCTTCGCTGGGTATACCGCCGATCTCCGCCCAACCTTCACACACCAGGAGCTCGATCTCCAGCCATAGCCGGAACCTCGACTCTGGCGAAAAGATCTCGCTCATCTCCGGATGGGCGTACCGAGGTATCAAACGGCGGCTGGTCTCAAAAGGGCGGCTGTCTCCTTTGGCGGGCCGTCGGTGATGACCGGCATTATACCGGCTGCCTTTTTCCGTGCCCGTTCAGTTAGAGGCTAAAGACGCCACCCCGACGCTAGCCGCAGGCGGAAGCGGGAAGTGCTGTAGATTTGGGCAACGCGTAACTAACTCTGGGCGCCTCCCGTTCCCTTTTCGACGGGCGCCCTGGTGGGGGCCTGGATTTGCCGGACGGGAGCCAAGACGAGCGGGAACTGGTCGAGCGGGCAAAACGCGACCCCGATGCGTTCGGGGCGCTCTATGACCGTTATTTTCCACAGATCTACCGCTTCGCCTATTCCCGGCTCCGCGAACAATCGCTGGCGGAGGATGTCACCCAGGAGGTGTTTTTCAAGGCGCTAAGGAACATGGGGCGTTACACCTACAGCGGCCATCCCTTCTCTTCCTGGCTCTACCAGATCGCGCTGAACGCGGTCGCCGACCATTACCGCGGCCAGCGGGGCGAGGTCGAGCTGGAGGAAGCCACCGGGCTTGCCAGCCAGGCACCGGAGGTGGTCGACGAGGTGATCCGCCGAGATCGAAGCCATCGGGTCTGGACAGCCATCGACCAGCTGCCCAGACAGCAGCGCGCCGCCATGGTCCTCAAGTTCGGAGAGGACCGGAAGATCGACGAGATCGCTCAGATCCTGGGAAAGAGCTCGGGCGCGGTCAAGCTGCTGCTCCACCGGGGCGTCGAGCGCCTGCGCCGTGAGCTACCGCAGCTCGAGGCTGAGCTGGGAACCAAGTCATGACCGATCCTGAACTCGACGATCTGTTCACCGATGCGGCCGACCGTGAAGTGGTCGAGCTGCTGTCTTCGGCGCGTCCGGCCACGCCGCCGCTGGATCCGCACTTCCGCAACTATCTGCGGACGCAGCTGATGGCCGAAGCTCGCAAGACCCTACCCAGGCGTGAGCGGGCCCCCTGGTTCAGCTGGCGCCTGCCGAGCCCGCCGCTGGCTATGGCCGCGGTGGCGGCCGGGTTCCTGATCGTCCTCGGCTTCGAGATTGCACTGCTGCAGCGGGGCGGCTCTCAGGCCCCGGTCGCCGCCGACATCCACCTGGTCAACGGCAAGAGCAATGTCGCCACCATCGAGCCGATCAAGATCCCGTTCAGCGGCCCCGTTGACAAAGCCGCCGTTGAGGTCCAGATCCAGATCGAGCCGGCGACCGACTATACGACACGGTGGGACGGGAACACCCTGGTGATCGTGCCCCGGCATCCGCTGGCAGCCAACACGAACTACACGGTCAAGTTGAAGCCGGTCGCGACTCCTCAGCCCAACCAGCCGGCCCCCTCGGCGCAGCCGCAGGTGGTGGTCCACTTCGTAACCGCCCCGCCGCCCACCCCGCCGGTGGTTGCGCCGACATATAACAGCCAGAACCTGGTCTGGTCGGGCGACAGCCCCATCACCGAGCCGGGGGCGGTCGGCCAGGCCTCCTGGACACCGGATGGCGAGATCCTGGTCACCCGGCCCGTCTCGACGGGCCAGGCGCAAGGGGCTCAAGGGTCAGCGTCCGCTTCGGGAGGCCAGCCCTCCAGCTCCGCGACCGGGACAGATATCTGGCTGATGAGCCCCAAGGGTTCCTTCCTGCAGAAGCTCGCAAGCGGAGGACGCTACCCCGCCGCCGCGCCCGCAGGCGGTCTGTTCGCTTTCTGGCAGATGTCCGGCAACCGCGGCACCCTGCTCTATGGCGCCCTGGATGGAAGCGGTGGGGACCCGGTGGCGCTGGCCACCATCGATGGGGCGCCCGACCGCGCCCCGGTCTGGCTCGGGAAAGACCGGGTTGCTTATCTCGACGCCGGCCGGCTGCGCGTCGTCGACCTCCACGGAGCCCAGGTCCAGCTCGCCTCCACCGTGAATGTTTCCGGCAGCCTGGCCGGATCCCCCGACGGAACCCTGATCGCCGCCGAGACCCTGTCCGGCTCCTCTATCTACGACGCCGGCTCAGGCAAGGTATCGAAACCACTTCCCCAGGGGGCGACCGGTTTCAGCTGGTCGAGCTCGAACGACCTTGCCTTCGTGATCGAGCAACCTGGCAACCCGCAGCTCAGGCTTCTGGCCCACGACCAGACGGCTTCAACCCAGGTCTATGCCGCGCCGGTCAACCGGAGCTGGACCGATCTGAGCTGGTCACCCGACGGTCATGCCGTCCTCTTCGCCAGCCGGCCCGCCTCGGCAGCTCCCGGCGAATTCTCGAGGACCTATCTGATCAACGCCGACGGTCAAGGCGGTCCCGTGCTGTTCGGCGGGGACGGTGCGGAATACGCGGCTCCCCGCTGGTCACCGTCCGGCACCATGGTCCTCTTCAGCCGGGCGGACGAGGGCTCGGGCATCTCCAAGCTCTGGGTAGCCAACGTCACCGTCCAGCCGAGTGCGCTCGACCGGGCCGAGAACAGCGCCCTGGCCGAGGTCGACACATTCATGCAGGCCCGTCTCAAGGGTGACCTCACCGCCGCCCAGGCAGAGCTCGACGCCAATGGCCTGGCGAAGTATCAGTCCGGGGCGATGTCCCTGGCCAGCCCCTCAGGACAGCATTACGCACGGCGCTATGTCGTCAGCGTCCAGCTGATCAGCGCCGGCAAGTTCCTGGTCGGACTACGGCTGGTACTGGCGGATACCGCGAACCGGGAGACGAGCTATGTGGACGAGCACCTGACGGTGATCGCCCAGGGTCCTAAATTCGTTATTGATGACATCGTCCAGGCGCCGGCGGTTCAGCTCGGCAAGGGACCCACCGTGGTATCCGTCCAGGTACAAGCCAACAAGCCCGGCCCGCTGGTGCTGGTCCAGTTTGACTCCGACCTCGACCCGTCCACGATCACCAGCGCGAGCGTCTTCGTGCGTGACGACAGCGGGCAGGTTCGGTCGGAAACCCCCACCTACGACCGCACGACGCACCTGGTCACGCTGTCAGTGAAGCTAAAGCCCGGCAACACCTACCGGTTGGTGGTGACTACGAGCGTTACCGACATCAACGGGCATACGGTCGCCCAGCAGTTCGAATCGCCGATCCAGCCCGCCCAGGCGGGCGGCGGCTAACCGCCCTCGCTGACCGCCACCACACCGGCGATGGCGGCCGCGATTTCCGGGCTCCCATAGAGGGGCTCAAGGGGAGAGCCTTCATCGGTGAAGGCGCGCGTCCGCTCCAACAGGCCGCGATGCTCCTGGATAAAGTAGGTCGAGATCCGACCCTCAAGAAAGTCGGGCTCCTCCAGGATGGCACGGTGAAACGGGATGGTGGTCCGTGGACCCGTGAGGACGAACTCGGATAGAGCTCGCCGGCCCCGCCCGATGGCCTGGGCTCGGTCGGCGCCGGACACGATCAGCTTGAGGAGCAGCGAATCGAAATGGGGGGAGACGTCCTGGTGGGGCCGGATGCCTGAATCCACACGCACGCCTGGACCGGTTGGCGGCGCGTAACGCTTGATCCGTCGGGGTGTCGGCAGGAAGTTATTGGCGGGGTCCTCGGCATTGATCCGAAACTCGATGGCATGGCCGCGTGGAGAGGGATATCCCTGCGCGGGCAGGCTCTCTCCGGACGCGACCCGGATCTGCTCGCGGACCAGGTCGATCCCCAGCACGGTCTCGGTGATCGGGTGCTCGACCTGGAGTCTGGTGTTCATCTCCAGGAAGTAGAAGTCGTCGCCGGCAACGATGAATTCGATGGTGCCGGCATTCTCGTATCGGACGGCCGCCGCAGCCCGGACCGCCGACTCCGCCATGGCCTGGCGACGCTGCTCGCTGAGCCCGACCGCGGGTGTTTCTTCGAGCAACTTTTGATGCCTCCGCTGGATGGAGCACTCGCGCTCGCCCAGGGCAAGGGTGGTCCCCTGGGAATCCGCCAGAACCTGCATCTCGATATGCCTTGGGTGCTCGAGGTAGCGCTCCAGATACACGTCCCCGCTGCCGAATGACGACTGGGCGGCTCGGCGGCAGGCGTCGAACGCCGCGGGTAGCTCCTCCGGCCGCTGCGCGACTCGCATGCCGATGCCCCCGCCGCCCGCGGAGGCCTTGACCAGCACGGGGTAGCCGACTCGCTCCGCTTCCCGCAGCGCGGTCTGCGAGTCGGGGAGCGACCCGCTCCCGGGTGCGATCGGGACACCCGCTTCGGACATCCGCTTGCGGGCGGCCACCTTGTCGCCCATGGCGCGCATGCTGTCCGCCGACGGCCCGATGAAGCGGATCCCCGCCCCGGCACAAGCATCGGCGAAAGCCGGATTCTCCGAGAGAAACCCGTAGCCGGGATGAACTGCATCAGCACCGTGTCGCTCCGCCGCCGCAAGGATCTGTTCGATGTCCAGGTAGGCAGCTCGCGGGGACGGCCCCTGGAGATGCACGGCCTCGTGCGCAAAAAACACGTGAGGCGCCCGTCGATCCGGTTCGGCGAAGACGCCGACGGTCTCGATTCCCATCTCGCGGCAGGTCCGAATGATCCGCATGGCGATCTCGCCTCGATTGGCGATCAGCACTTTCCGGATGGGGGTACTAGCCAATCGTCATCAGGACCTCATTCGGGGCGACGATCGAGCCCTCGCGAGCATAAATCTCGCGGACGGTGCCCGCGACCGTCGCCACGATGTCGTTCTGCATCTTCATCGCCTCCAGCACCACCACCACGTCGCCAAGCTTGACCCGGTCACCCGCAGCGACCTTGACCTTGACCACCATGCCCTGCATGGGCGCCTGGATGGCTCCGTCCGTCACGCCAGACTTAGCCGGCGGCGGCCCCGAGGCGACTTGCGCTTCGCTCGACGCCCGGACGCCGACACCCTCCCCCTTGACCTTCACCCGATAGGTTTCACCATCGACCTCTACCGTGAACTCACGCATTCCCGAAACCTCGGGAGACGCGGCCACCGCAGGAGCAGCTGGACTGGAGCGCGGGGATTCTTCCGCCTGCCTGGGAACCGCGGCCGCCGGTGCCGGCTCTGCCCGGGGCGCCGGCCGCAGGATCCCCGGAGCCTCTTCCGGGAAGAGCACGTAGGTCAATACCTGGTCAGGGCCGGTGGGCGTCAATCCCTGCCGGCGCATCGCCTTTCTGGCCCGTTCCATGGCCGGTTCCAGCAGGTCGGCCGGGCGCATCGTGATCGGTTCAGAGCTTCCCAATGCTCGACGCCGGACCTCGGGATCCACCGCATGAGGTGGCGCACCATACAGGCCCTTGATATAGTCCCGAAACGGTTGCTCGATGGACTGGTAGCGCTTCTCCCCCAGAGTATTCGCCAATGCCTGACGCGCTGCGATCTGGTTGATGGGGGCGGCCAGCGGCGGATAACCCATCTCCTGGCGGACGTTGACCAGCTCCTGCAGCAGGTGCTCATATCGGTCGAGCGCGTTGCGCTCCCGTAGGGTCTTGATCAGGTCGGCCAACACGGGCGCCGGCAGCTGGTGATCGAGGATATGGATGTCGTTACGGAACGCGATCGGATCTTGAAATTCGGCGTACTCGTCGTGGAGCTCGTCAAAGTAGCGGTTCGCCTGGCCGACCAGCCCCAGGTCGAGGCCGGTCTCGTGGGGACTTCCGCGAAACGCGGCCACCATGGTTTCCGTCGCGGGCTGAGAGGAGCCCCAAGCCATCGCCGACAACGCAGTGTCGATACCGGTAGCGCCTGCTTCGGCGGCGGCGAAATAGGTGATGGGTGCCAGTGCGGTCGAGCTATGCGAGTGGATCGACACCGGTAGTCCGACCGTCTTGACCAGCTCGGTGACCAGACGTCGCGCGGCCGAGGGATCGAGGATGCCGGCCACGTCCTCGAGGCCAATCACGTGGCAGCCAAGCTTCTTCAATCGTCCGGCCCAGGTGACCATCCGAGCCTGGTCCTGGCCTGGGCTCGGGCTGTAGACCAGAGCCCCTATCACCCGTGCACCGGCACGCCGCGCCGCCTCGATGGGGACTTCGAGATTTCGAAGGTCGTTCAGCGGGTCGAACATCCGGATCACGGCAATACCGTCCTGGACCGCTTGCTCGATAAAGGCGCGCACCACGTCGTCCGGCTGATGCTTGTTGCTGATCAGGGTCTGACCGCGAATCAACATCTGCAGCGGCGTCCTCACGATTGACGCCTTGATAGCACGCAGCCGGTGCCAGGGGTCTTCCTGGAGCAATCGAAGTGAGGCGGCAAAGGTGGCGCCACCCCAGGCGTCGAGTGCTTCATAACCGATCCGGTCCAGGGTCTCCGCGATTGGGAGAACGTGCTGAAGCTTGAGCCGGCCCTGCACAAGACTTTGCTGCGCGTCGCGCAGAACGGTCTCTGTGATCAAGACCTTGGGCACGCGTCCCATTCTATGCGCGGGTCCGGCCCCCTCCCCGAGTCTCCCCCCAGGAGGAGGGAGATAGTGGTGTCAGGCGGGCCGGGGTGCCCTCATTTCGTCGCGCTTTTGCACGATTCGCGCCCGGAGCGCCGGCTCAGTAAGCGACAGGATCACGGCCGCGAGATGCGCCGCGTTTTTAGCGCCAGGTTCGCCGATGGCCACCGTCGCCACCGGGATGCCTGCCGGCATCTGGGCCATCGACAGCAGGGCATCGAGTCCACCCAGCGCCCCCGCCGACATCGGCACGCCGATCACGGGCAGCGTGCTCCATGCCGCCACCACACCCGGCAGATGCGCCGCCCCACCAGCCGCCGCGACCAGCACCCGCAGGCCACGACCCTCAGCCTCGGTCGCCCATCTCCTGCAGCCCTCGGGGTCGCGGTGCGCCGAGCGGACCACGACCTCGTAGCCCACCCCATAGCCGTCCAGGACCTCGCAGCATCCCTGGATGGTCGGCCGATCCGACTCGCTCCCCATCACGATCCCGACCACAATCGCCTCGCTCACGAGGCAACACTCGCGGTGATCTCGCGCTGGGCAATGTCGCGGCGATAGCTCATTCCCTCAAAGCTAACCCGCTGCGCGCTCCGGTAGACGCGGTCGCGGGCGTCCGCCAGGGTGTCACCAAGGGCGACGAGCGTCAGGACCCTTCCGCCCGCTGTCCGGTACCCGTCGGGAGCCGCAACCGTCCCGCCATGGAAAGCAAATACGTCGGGCTCCAGCCTGGACAGTCCCTCGACCGGGTGGCCGGTCTGGTAGTGGCCCGGGTACCCGCGGGAAGCGAGCACGACGCCGACGCTGACCCGGTCAGACCAGGAGAGTGATTCCGGGGAGAGATTGCCTGCGGCGGCAGCCTGGAAGGCCGGGAGGACGTCACCCGACAACCGCGGGAGTATCACCTGGGTCTCGGGGTCGCCGAATCGCGCGTTGAACTCCAGCACCTCCACCCCGGTCGGACGCTGGATCAGACCCGCGTAGAGGCAGCCGCGGTAGGGCGTACCCCGCGCCCGCAGCTCGTCGACCACCGGCTGGAACACCGTCGCCACAGCCGCCCTGACGTCGTCATCGGTGAAGAAACCTGGGGGTGAGTAACCACCCATCCCACCGGTGTTCGGGCCGCGGTCATCGTCCAAGGCGCGTTTGTAGTCACAGGCGGGGACCATCGGTATGACCCGCTCGCCATCGACCAGGGCCAGGAGGGAGACCTCCCTTCCCTCAACCCGCTCTTCAAGGAGGACCTGGTCGGCGGCCGCGCCAACAGCACGACTGAGCATGAAAGTGTCGATCGCTTCCAGGGTCTCCGGAATGTCATCCGGCACGATTGACCCCTTTCCCTTGGCCAGGCCATCCGCCTTGACCACGAAGGGCCGGCCCTGCTTCTGCACGTAGGCCTTAGCCGCGGACGCCTCCGTGAAGACCGCAAACGCAGGGGTCGGAACCCCGACTTTCTGCATCAGGGTCTTGGCGAACACCTTGCTGCTCTCGATCCTGCCGGCAGCGGCGGTTGGGCCCAGGGCGAGCCGCCCGACGCTGGTGAGCCGGTCCACCACGCCGGCGGCGACTGCTCCTTCGGGGCCGACGATGGTGAGGTCTATCTCACGCTCGTGGGCAAGCCGGGCGATTCCATCGACGTCCGTGGTTGGCACTGGAACGTTGACCGCGATCGCCCCGGTCGCCGCGTTACCGGGTGCGCAGAAGACCGCCCGACTCAGAGGGCTCTGCAAAACCTTCCAGGTGAGCGCATGCTCGCGCGCCCCGGTCCCGACGATGAGTACGTTCACTCCCACTCGATGGTCGAGGGCGGCTTCGACGAGATGTCATAAACGACGCGATTGATTCCTGGCACCTCATTGACGATGCGGCTTGAAATCTTCGCCAGCACGTCGTAAGGCAATCGCGCCCAATCAGCGGTCATACCGTCCTCGCTCTGAACGGCGCGGATCGCCACCACATTGCCGTACGTTCGGCCATCGCCCATCACCCCGACACTCTGCAAAGGGGTTAGCACGGCAAAGGACTGCCAGAGAGACCGGTATAGGCCGGCGGCCTTGATCTCATCGATCACAATCCAGTCCGCCGCGCGTAGCGTCTCGAGCCGCTGGCGTGTGACCTCTCCGATGATGCGTACAGCCAGGCCGGGCCCGGGAAACGGCTGTCGATAGACCATGTCGTCGGGCAAGCCCAGCTCCGTGCCGATGGCCCGGACTTCGTCCTTGAACAGGTAGCGCAGCGGCTCGATCAGGGTGAATCGCAGGTCTGCTGGAAGCCCGCCGACGTTGTGGTGGGTCTTGATTCGCTGAGCATGGTGCGTGTCGTGGCTGGTGCTCTCGATCACATCCGGGTAGAGGGTTCCCTGCGCCAGAAACTGGACACCCGATAGCCGGGCGGCGGCTCGGTCGAAGACCTCGATGAAAGCAGCGCCCACGCGACGTCGCTTGTCCTCTGGGTCGGTGACGCCGGCCAGGGTTCTTAGAAAATCCGCCGAAGCGTCGACCGATGCGAGCGAGATCCCCAGGTGCCGGTTCATGACCTCTTCGACCCGGCGTCCCTCGTCGCGGCGGAGCAGCCCATGATCGACGAAAAGGCAGGTCAGCTGGCCGGGCACGGCGCGATGCACGAGGGTGGCGCAGACGGCTGAGTCGACGCCGCCGGAAAGCGCGCACAAAACCTTGCCGGTGCCGACCTGCTCCCGGATCCGCAGGACAGCCTCCTCGATAAAAGCAGCCGGCTTCCACAATCCGCGACAGCCGGCTACCTGGTAGAGGAAGTTCGACAGGATCTCGCGGCCCTGAGGCGTATGCATCACCTCTGGGTGGAACTGGATGCCGAAGCGGCCGTGGTCGTCACCGATGGCGGCGATTGCCGAGTTCGCAGAGTGCGCGATCGGGCGAAACCCGGGTGGAGCTTTCAGGATCGTGTCTCCGTGGCTCATCCAGACCGCCAGCTCGGGCGGGAGGTCCTCGAAGAGCCTGCCGGCATCGTCGACCTGGAGGCGGGCCGGTCCATATTCCCTACGCGCACTTCCCGCGACCTGCCCACCGAGCTGGTGGGCGAGCAGCTGCATCCCGTAGCAGATGCCCAGCACCGGAACTCCCGAGGTCAAGGCCGCGGGGTCGCAGAGGGGCGCCTCCGGCTCGTAGACGCTTGCCGGCCCGCCCGAAAGGATGAGTGCCTTGGGAGCGCGGCCTCGAAGGGTCTCCCAGGCTGTGGTCCCGGGAATGAGCTCGCAATAGACGCCTGACTCGCGCACGCGCCGAGCGATCAGCTGACTGTACTGGGAGCCGAAATCGAGGACCAGGACCAGTTCCTGCGTCGGCGGCGCCTGAGTCAGGGCGGGGCTCTGGCCTGCGGTTATTTGCCCATCCCCACGTGCTGGGCCTGCTGGAAAAGCTTGCCCTCGCTCTGGATGGAGGGCGCAATCACCAGTTCGGTCTCCTGAAAAGCTCGCAGGTCGGGTGCCCCGCACACCCCCATCGCGGAGCGGAGAGCGCCGGCAAGGTTCTGTGTACCGTCGTCCACTCGAGCCGGACCCAGGATGACCTCACGAAGCGAGCCCCGCTGGCCAACCTTGATCCGCGTTCCACGGGGCAGATTCGGATCCGGCGTAGCCATACCCCAATGATTTCCATGCCCAGCCGCCTCTTTGGTGCCCGCCAGGATGGAGCCGATCATCACCGCATCCGCGCCCGATGCAAATGCTTTGGTCACGTCGCCGCCCACCCGCATGCCGCCATCTGTGATCACCTGCACCCGCCGCCCAGTTTCCCGAAGGTGCGTTTCGCGCGCCGCCGCCACGTCGCTGGTGGCGGTCACCTGCGGGACGCCGACGCCCAGCACACCTCGAGTGGTGCACGCGGCCCCGGGCCCAACCCCGACCAGGATGCCGGCGATGCCAGTCCGCATCAATTCGAGCGCCGTCTGGTACTCGACGCAGTTTCCGGCGATGATTGGGATGTCGACACTAGCGCAGAGCGCATCGAAAGAGAGTTGCTCGTAAGAGCGCGAGACGTGTCGGGCGGTCAGGACCGTTCCCTGCACCACCAGGCAGCCCGCTCCCGCCTCCTGCACGAGACGAGCCCGGCGGCCGGCATGGGCAGGAACAGTTGAGACACCGACCGGGACACCCGCGCGCCTGACGGCGGCAATCCTCTCGCTGATCAGGTGCTCGCGAACAGGTGCCTGGTACACCCGCTGGAGTAACGCATTGATCGTCTCGCGCGGGGCTTCCGCGACCTCCAGCAAAACCCCGGTTGGATCCTCGTATCGCGTCTGCAATCCGTCCAGGTTGAGTACGGCAAGGCCGCCCAGCCGGCCCATCTCGATCGCGAACGCAACATCCACGACGCCATCCATGGCGGCGGCAAAGATGGGAATAGCAAGCCGCAGCGGCCCGAAGCTGACACTGATATCGACCTCCAGGGGGTTGATCGTGATCCCCCCGGGAACCAGGGCGACATCGTCGAAACCATAGGCTCGCCGGGCTTTCTTGAAGCGGCCTAGCTCGACCGAAGCCTGCGTCTCAGCCTCGATCGGGGCCACCGGCGCACGCACACCCATCTGCTACGAAGCCGAGCTCACGAGTGGTTCAGCGGGTATGCGTGTACCTCGTAACGTGTGGTTTCCCGGCATTATAGCCGAACATCCAAAGCATGACCACAGAATTTCCGGCCGCGGTCCGACGGGTCGAGGCGGCACTGACGGCAGCCGGGCTCGAGCCGCGCGTCCTCGAGTTTCCGGCGTCCACGCGCACGGCGGTGGAGGCTGCCGTCGCCGTGGGAACGACCGTCGGCCAGATCGTCAAGTCGCTCCTATTCCTTAGCGCGGGGCGTCCGGTGCTGGCACTTGTCTCCGGCTCAAATCGACTCGACCTGGAACGGCTAGCTGTCCTGGCAGGGCTCCCTGTCACAAAGGCCGACGCCAACGCCGTGCGGGAGGCGACCGGTTACTCAATAGGAGGCGTGCCGCCGCTCGGGTTCCCCCAACCCGTCCCCTGTTTCGTCGACCGAGACCTGCTCACCTATCCCATCGTTTGGGCGGCAGCCGGGACGCCACACCACGTCTTCGAGATCACGCCCGCCGACCTGGTCAGAGTGACCGCCGCCACCGTGGCGGACCTCAAAGCCTAGGGGTAGATGCCCCGAAGTGTCGTCGCCTGGGCGACCTTGTCGATGGCGAGCACGTAGGCGGCCGTGCGCATATTTATCTTCTTCTCAAGGTGCACTCGGAGCACGTTGTCGAAGGCGCGCATCATGATCCGCTCCAGGCGCTCGTTGATGTCGTGCTCGTCCCAGAAGAACTCCTGCAGGTCCTGGACCCACTCGAAGTACGAGACCGTGACACCGCCCGCGTTGGCGAGGATATCCGGGATGACGAATTGCCCGTTATCGAACAGAATGTCATCGGCCTCGGGTGAGGTCGGGCCATTCGCCCCTTCGCAAATGACCCTGGCCTTGATCCGGCGGACATTCCCTGCATGGATCTGGTTCTCGAGCGCGGCAGGCACCAGCACGGTCACCGGGAGCTCCAGCAGCTCCTCGTTGCTGATGAACTCGCAGACCTTCTGACGAAGCCGTCCGTTCAACTCTTTCTCGCGAACTACTTCATCGAGCTCGATCCCGCCCTCGTTGTAGCAGGCACCGTTGGAGTCACTGACGGCGATCACCTTGCACCCTTTCTGGGCGAGCAGCTTGGCGGTGGTGTATCCCACGTTGCCCACGCCTTGCACCGCGACCGTCGCGTCCTCCGGCCGGATGCCCAGATGCTTGAGGGCGGCCATCGTGGTCAGCATGCAGCCGCGGCCGGTGGCCTCGGGGCGGCCCTCGGAACCGCCTATGCCAAGCGGCTTTCCAGTCACGACCGCCGGCACCGAATGGCCGGCGTGCATGCTGATGGTGTCCATCATCCAGGCCATGATCTGGGCGTTGGTGTTGACGTCGGGGGCCGGGATGTCGCGGTCGGGCCCGATCACGATACTGATCTCGCTCGTATAGCGGCGGGTGAGGTTCTCGAGCTCGTTTCGGCTGAGCTTCTTCGGATCGACGATCACCCCTCCCTTGGCGCCGCCGTACGGAATTCCCACCACGGCGCATTTCCAGGTCATCCACATGGCAAGTGCCTTGATCTCTGCCAGGCTGACGTCCGGGTGGTACCGAATACCACCCTTGGCGGGACCGCGGTCTATGTTGTGATGGACCCGGAAACCGCTGAACATCTGGACGGTGTGATCGTCCATCAGGACCGGGAAGGTGACGATCAGCTCACGCTTGCACTCTCGAAGGACTCGCGCCATGTTTGGATCGAGGCCCAACGCCTGGGCGGCGATGTCGAACTGCTGCTGGGCGATCTTCCACGGGTCCGCACGAGCGAACTCAGGTTCTGCAAACCCCTGGCGCAGCGGCGCCTCCACCTTCTGAGCCATGTTTCCTCCTACCCGATAGCCGCAGGTTGGCTCCGTGCGATCGGCATTGATTAGACTACACGGCACGGTGCCGCCGCGCGTATCCCTGCTGGCGAGCGTTTCGCTCGCCACCTTTTTGGTTGCGCTCCTGGCCGCGACACAGTTCCGGAGCCAGCCCCTTCCCCCATCGAATCGCTTCGCCCGGAACCAGGCGCTGACCCAGAGCGTCAACGAACTGGAGGCGCAGAACCGTCGACTCAAGTCCCAGGTCCAGTCGCTTCAGGCCAGCGTGAAGACGCTTGAAGACGACAGCGCCCAGCGGTCCAGCAGTGCGCAACAGGCCAATGCTCTGCTGGACACCCAGAAGACGGTGGTAGGTCTGCTCGGGCTACACGGCCCTGGGATCACCATCACGCTCCACGACGGAAACGACCCAAACGACCCGTCCGACCATTCCCTGGGTTGGGTGGTCCATTACCAGGACCTGCAGGACATCGTGAACCTGCTCTGGGCCAGCGGGGCCGAGGCGATCTCGGTCAATCAGCAGCGGGTGGTCCCCACCACATCCTTCTTCTATGCAGGAGTCAACGTCCTGGTAAACAATGCGACCCGCTTGAGCGGGCCGTACACCATCACCGCCCTGGGTGACCCACCTTCGCTCGAGTCCGGGGTCAAGGACCCGGACCAGCTCTCCGAGCTGAAGAGCCGAAGCCGGATCTACGGACTTGGCCTTTCCTGGCAGCGGAGCAATTCTTTGCGAGTTCCAGGCTACGACGCCAGCTTTGTTCTCCGGTATGCGCAGCCTGCCGGCTGAGCGCACCGCCCGAGCCCAGAGGCTGATCGTGGTCAGCCTGATTGCACTGCTGCTTGGCTTTTTGCTGGTGGTGCAGCTGCGATCGCAGGCCCTGGTCGCTCAGAACCTTGCCTCGCAGGACAACACCAGCGTGGCCCTCCTGATCAACGACCTGAATCGGGCGAACACCCAGCTCCTGGAGCAAAGCGTGACCCTGGAGCAACGTGAGGCCGCGCTTCGACAGGCCCTGGCGACCGGCGGCGCGGATGCCAAAGCCATCGAGAAGGAGCTCACCGTGTTCAAGGCCGTGGCTGGGGAACTGCCGGTCCACGGATCGGGCCTGGAGATCCGCATCGAAGGGCCGGTCCAGGACTTCGAGGTCCAGGACGCGCTGAACAACCTGCGCAACGCAGGCGGAGAGGCCTTCGCCTTGAACGGCTATCGGATTGTGAGCGGCACA
This sequence comes from Chloroflexota bacterium, assembly GCA_005882775.1. Taxonomy (GTDB): domain Bacteria; phylum Chloroflexota; class Dormibacteria; order CF-121; family CF-121; genus VBDY01. The sequence continues at coordinate 16,732 of VBDY01000127.1, forward strand.
CCGATCATGAGCCGCGGCGACCGGCTGATGGTGGCCGGCCATGTGGTCGCGGCGCCCTACGTCCTCCAGGCCATAGGCGACCCTGAGCAGCTTCAGATGGCGGCAGACCTATCGACCAGCAGCCTTCAGACCCGGGTCCAGGTCAGCGTGGTGCGCAAGACAGACCTCGCCATCACCTCCGTCCTCGAACCACGACCCCTCGTATACGCTCAGCTGGGCTCCTAATATGGGAAGCCCATGAGCCGGACCGTCGAATTGCGGAGCGACACCTTCACCCTGCCCACCGAGTCCATGCGGCGCGCCATGGCCACCGCCGAGGTCGGGGATGATGTCTGGGACGAGGACCCGACGGTCCACCAGCTGCAGGAGCGGGCGGCCGATATGGTCGGGATGGAGGCGTCCTTGTTCGTCCCCAGCGGAACCATGGGGAACCTGTGCGCCGTTCTCGGCCATACCCGGCCCGGCGACGAGGTGCTCCTCGACGTCGAAAGCCACATCTTCACCTCGGAAGTTGGCGGCGCGGCCGTGGTCGGCGGGGTGCAGTTCCACCCGCTCGAGGCGCCCGACGGGCGGCTCACCCCGAGCCAGGTTGCAGCGGCGGTCCGGGAGCCCGACATCCACCATCCACCAACCGCGCTTCTCTGCCTGGAAAACACGCACAACCGCAATGGCGGCGTCTGCCTGTCACCCCAGCAGACACACGGGCTGGCTGAGGTCGCCCACCGGGCCGGCTTTCCTGTTCACCTGGACGGGGCCCGCGTGTTCAACGCCGCCGTCGCCCTCGGCGTCGACGTCCGGGAGCTCACCGGGCCGGTCGACTCGGTCATGTTCTGCCTTTCCAAGGGACTGAGCGCGCCGGTCGGATCCATGGTTGCTGGCAAGCGAGACTTCATCGAACGCGCCCGGAGGGCGCGAAAGATGCTCGGAGGCGGTATGCGGCAGGCCGGGGTGCTGGCCGCAGCCGGCCTCTGCTCGCTCAACGAGATGGTGGCGCGCCTGGCCGAGGACCATGCCAACGCCCGCCGGCTTGCACTTGGCCTGGACGGGGCGCCGGGACTGCACATCGACCTGGAGCGGGTGGAGACCAACATGGTCTTCGCCGACCTCCAGTCGCCGCTTGACGCCAGCCAGTTCGAACGGCTCTGCGGCGAAGAGGGCGTCCGGGTCGACCACGCCACGCCGGCGCGCGTGCGCCTGGTGACCCATCGAGGGGTGACCGCGGACGACATCGAGTACGCGATAGCGGCCATCCGGCGGGTCCTCCAGAACCAGGCGAGCAGCGAGCTCCGGCCAACCGGCACATATAGAAGGTAGACGCCACCGCGAACGTCGGGCCCCGGGACGCAACTCCCAGAAGGCGGTTGATCCTTTGAGGTGGTGTCCCAGTCGCCGTGACGGACCGATGGAACCTTAAGAACCGTGTAACAACGCGGCCGTAACGGGACTTGAAAGAGTGTCGCAACAGCAGCGCGACGGACTCGTCACGATGCTGGACCCCTCTTGGGCCGCCGCGGACTTTGCCATAGGCTGGCGTTGAACTTGCGCAGGAGTTATCGGATCCCGCCTGTTTTGCTATTGGTCGGGCTGCTCAGCAGCCGCGACGCGGACCGCTGCCAACAGGGAGGAGTGATGCGAGAAAACGGACGCCCCAAGCGTAAAGGCGGTCAGGCTCTGGCTGAGATGGCCGTCATGGTGCCTTTTCTCGTGATCGGCATGATGGGCTTCCTCGACCTGGGCCGCGCCTTCTACTACCAGATCTCGCTGACGAACGCGGTCCGGGAGGCGACCCGCTACGGGATCCAGAACGCTTACTTCGGACTTGCGCCGGCCTGTGTGATCCCGACCAACCTGGGACCGAGCTGCCCGGTGCCTCCCGATGACGCCATCTGCGCACACGTCGTGCAGGAGCTGGCCGGAAGCGGCTTCAACGTAACCTGCCCCGGCGACGTCACGATCTTGCCCGACCAGCAGGGCCGGTTCACGAACTACACCGGGGCCCCTCAGCAGACCCAGTATCAGCTGACGGTAGCCGGCACATACAAGTTCCACTTCATCACCCCCATCATCAGCAACCTGATCGGTGATCCCCTGACGCTGCGGTCGAGCGCCGAGATGAGGACGGATTACTGATGAAGCGCAGAAACCGCGCGCAGTCGATGGTCGAGTTTGCGGTGCTGGCACCCATCTTCTTCATGCTCCTGCTGGGCACGATCGACCTGGGCCGCGCCATATACATCTACAACACCATCTCGGATGCCGCGCGCGAAGGCGCCCGGGCAGCTGTCCCATTCGACAACCCGTTGCCGAGCAATACCACCCTGGTGAACGCCGTGCAGAGCAAGCTCGGTGGCGGCTTCACCCTCGCCGTCGATCCATGCATCACGCAGGGAGGCACCTGCCCCGGGACACCGCTGACACCAAACACCGGCTACATCTGGTACAGCTCCAACGTCGGTCAGCTGGGACATCACGGCGTCACGGTGAAGGTGACCTTCCTCTTCCAACCCTGGGTCCCGGTGATCCGGGACGCCAGCGGGAACGGGGTCACGATCTCCGCGCAATCAACCATGGTGACGGAGTACTGATCGATGAAACTTGGTCATCGCGGCAGAAAGCGCGGGCAGAGCCTCGTCATCATCGCCCTGTCGGCTACCGTCCTCTTCGGAATCATCGCCCTCGGGCTCGACGCCGGACGTCTGTACTTCCAGCGCCGGGATGTCCAGAATGCCGCGGACTCTGGTGCGCTCGCCGGCGCGCAGGAGCTGATCCCTACCGCCCCGAACGTGCTCGGCGGCGACCCCGCCAAAGCCCGGTGCCAGGCCGTCAGGTACGCGCTGCTGACCTTCAACGATGCGCCTGTCCACGACTGCAGCCTGGGCAACCTCGGGGTCTTCTGGAGCTCCGGAACGACCATAACCGAGACCGCTCAGAACGACACCGCCCCGAAGGTCACGGTCACGGCCCCTTACAAGCCGAGCGAGATCAAGGTAGACGTCGTCTATACGGTGCCGACCACCTTCGCCTCGGTCATCGGCTTCCGTAGCTCGGACGTCGCCGCCTCGGCGGTCGCCCACGACGGCTTCTACAACAAGTTCTACACCATCTTCGGCTTCGACTCCACCGGGTCGGGCAACAGCGTGAACTACGACCAGAACGGCTACGGGCAGATCGACGACGGCAAGGGTGGCGGCGACTGCCAGGTGGCCGACACGACCCTGGGCAAGATGGTTTCCAACGCAAAGTTCCATGTGCCGAACCCGAACAACCAGTTCCTCAACCTGAACGGTGACTTCCACTACGCTCAGGCGAGCGACACTCACGCCGTGGTCGTCTACTGGCAGAATCCGGTGTCACCGAGCACGACCACACCGGATCCCGCGCCGGGATACGCGCCTCCCGATCCTCCATCCGGGACCATCGGCTGGGGCAAATGGAAGAACGTTGGGGGAGTCCAGTACTGGAAGTTCACCCCGGGCGTGGCCGACAAAACGATCAATATCCCCGTGCCCGGCGGCACCGTTAACGACCGGTACGTCTTCGAGAACGGTATCTACTACTTCACAAACTTCGACCTGAACATTACGGGTGGCTACGTGAGCAATACCTCAACGGGTCTGCCGATGTACAACGGCCAGGGCTGGGGATCGAGCGACATGGGTACCGGCTCCGACGGGATCACCAACGGTGTTGAGTTCGTGTTCGGCGGGAATCAGGCATCCCCGGGGGACGCGACCTTCAGCGCCAGCGGGACGCCGCACGTCTTCTTCGTCGCCCCGAACGCCGTGCCCTCGCCGGCCACCAACCGGATCGCCTTCTTCATCACCCAATATGACACCACCAGCGGCCCGAACGGCCAGGTCTGGACCGAGCTGGTCGATGGGACCCAGGGCGGAGAATTCCAGACATGGGGCACCATCTTCAACTCCGACCTCAACGGCTCGCACGGCACCGTCGTCGTGATCCAGGCGGTGAGCTCCACGGGTGTCGCCGGCAAGCCCTACAACACCAACCACTACGCCGTCACCGGGGAGATCGTCTCGCCGCAGGTAGATATCGACGGTGGGAACCTCGCGACAAATGGCAGCTTCACGCCGAGCACATGCCCAGCCGGCAGCGGCAACGGATCCGGCTACCGTCAGAACGGCGCCGGCCTGCTGGTCCAGTTCAACGCCAACTTCGCGCCGCAGTTCTACGGCTTCTCGTACCTGATCAAATAGCCGTCCGCTCGTGCTGAGGCCCTACAATGCGGAGGCGTGGCGCACGCCATCTACTGCTTCCTCGACGGCGAGACCCTGCACGGTGACCCGCCGCGGCGCGAGCTGGACAGCCCGGTGATTGAGACCCGCGTCCACAATGTGGGGACGAACAACCGGGGGGCCTTCGTGCCGTTGAGCAGCCTCAAGTACGTGCTACTCGATTCGCGCTCGCCGTCTCCCGAGGTCGATCTCCAGCGGTACCAGCGGATCGCGATTCATTTCGTGGACCATGAAGTCCTGCGCGGATACAGCGAGCGCGAGCTCCACTCGTCACGCTACGGGGTGACCCTATCCCTGATCTCGCCCGACCGCAGCGAGGTTAAAGATCTCAGCATCCCCTTCACCGCCCTGAAAGGGATCTTCTACCTGAAGACCTGGGAGGGAGGAGAGTCCCCCACGCTCGAGGCGGACTGGGTCCCCCGTATCCTGGAAGAGCGAGAGCGGGAGCAGGTCCGCCGCCAGTATGGTGCGACCGGCAACCCGCGCCGCCGGATGCCTCTCCTGGAGCGCATCATTCGTCGCCGGCGGATCGCCGAGTAAGTTATCCTCGAACCCGGTATGCAGCCCGCCGCTGTGCCGCCGCAGCCAGCGGCCGCCCGGTCCGAATCACTCAAGGACCGCTTCTTCGACATCCGGACCCTCATATCTTTCGCCATCCTGGCCTTCGTCCTCTTCTTCGTCCTCACCCACGTCCAGCTGGACTATCGAGAGAGCCTGCGGGCGATCAGCCAGACCAACCCCCTGCTTTACGGGCTGGCCTTTATCGCCTTCTACTTCTCCTTCGTAGTGCGCGCCGTCCGCTGGGAAGTGCTGCTCAGAAACACGGGCGAGCAGACCCACTTCGGCGAGCTCTTTCACATCGTCATCCTGGCCTGGTTCGCGAACTGCGTCCTACCCGCCAAGATGGGCGACTTCTACCGCGCCTACCTTTTGCGCCAACAGACCACCGTGTCAGGCTCCAAGGGGTTGGGCACCATCTTCAGCGAGCGCGCCCTGGACTTCCTGGTCCTGATGAGTCTCCTCGTCATCAGCGGCCTGATCAGTTTCCGCGCCGGAGTGCCCCATCAGTTCCTGCCAGCTCTGCTTGTCGGGCTGGCGATCTGCCTGATCTTGATAGGGGGCCTGGTGGCCGTCCGGTTCGGTCATGTCCATCTAGAGAGATTGATCCCCAGATCGTTGCGAGAGCGCGCCGGTCGATTTCGGTCCGGGCTGTTGAGCGCGTTCCACGGACGGCTCCTGGTGTTGCTTGCTCTCACTGTGCTGGTCTGGCTTGCCGAGTCGACCCGGCTATACCTGGTGGTGCAGGCGCTTCCCCTTCACGTCGACCTGAACCTGGCGCAGATCATGTTCATCGCCCTGGTCGCCTCTCTCCTGACCACCATCCCGGCGCTGCCCGGCGGCCTGGTGCTGGTGGAAGGCGGGATCGTGACGGTGCTGGTCTTCTTCGGCCTGACCGCCACCCAGGGCTTTTCGGTGGCCATCCTTGACCGCATCATCAGCTACTGGAGCCTGATCGCGGTCGGCCTGGTGGTGTTCATCTTCAGCCACCGTCGTTGAAAATCCTGGTCACGGGGGGCGCCGGATTTATTGGTTCGCACGTGGTCGACCGGCTGGTCCAGGATGGCCACGAGCTGGTCATTCTCGACGACCTGACCACCGGACACGTCGAACACGTGAATCCGAAGGCCCGTTTTTACCAGATGGAGCTCGATTCGCCCTGGCTCGACGAGCTGTTCCGGATCGAGCAACCCCAGGCCGTTATCCACCAGGCGGCCCAGGCCAGCGTCCGGCGCTCGGTAGAGGATCCGGTCTACGACGGGCGGGTCAACGTACTGGGCACGATCGCCCTGCTCCAGGCATCCGTCCGGCAGCGGGTCTCCCGCTTCCTCCTGGCCTCAACCGGCGGGGCCCTCTACGGGGACGCGACGGTGACGCCCACCCCCGAGGAATATCCGACCACACCGGTGTCGCCGTATGGAGCATCGAAGCTGGCTGCCGAGGGCTATCTGCGCACCTTCAACGCTCTCCACGGTCTCTCCTACGCAACCCTGCGATACGCCAATGTCTACGGGCCACGCCAGGATCCCCACGGGGAGGCGGGCGTGGTGGCGATCTTCACGGAGCGGCTGCTGACTGGTAAGGTGGCGCGGATCAATGGAGACGGTAACCAGACCCGCGACTTCGTCTACGTAGCTGACGTCGCCGACGCTAACGCGCGGGCCCTCTCTTCTTCTGCCACCGGGGCCTTCAACGTCGGCACCGGCAAGGAAACGGAAATCAACGCCATCTTTGAGCTGCTCAAGGAGTTGACCGGCAATGACCAGCCCGCCCAGCGGGGCCCAGCCCTGAGCGGCGAGCAACGACGTTCGGTGGTGGACAGCCGCCGCATCCATGAGGCGATGGGCTGGGCGCCGAGGACAGAGCTCCGGGACGGGCTGAAGGCTACGGTGGATTATTTCCGGTCGGGGCGCCGGCAGGCGGCCGCAGTGCCGCGATCGAACCCCTGAGGTCAGCCTCACCGCTGTCGAGTAGCTGCCGGGCCGCCCTGAGGACCTCGGGGTTGTGGTTGCTCTCGCTCCCAATCATGCGGCTGGCCCAGTCGCACGCCTCGCAGGCTCGCGCCAAGCGGTCCCGGATGGACACAGCGGTGTCCGGCCCAGTCATCGGCCGCAGGCGCAGCGCCTGGTAGTAGCCGGTCTGAAAGATCTTGCGCGATTGGTTGGCCACGTCATCGAGGCCGTTCCCGTCGGAGAGTTCCTCGGCAGCCGCCCGGAGCCGGCCCGCGGCTCGAAGGGCGGACTCGGCCACATCGATCAGGACGACCGTGTAGTCAGATGGGGCGAGGCGGGTCGGTTGCCCCAGCACCCGGTAGGCCCCCCAGAGGAAAGCTGCCGCAACCAGCAGCAGGAAAGCATAGAGAAAGATCGCCCCTGACATTGGTCAGGAACAGCCTACTTGTAGCGAAAGATGATCCGTCCGCGGGTCAGGTCGTAGGGCGAAAGCTCCACCCGGACTCGATCACCGATCAGGATCCGGATGTAGAACTTGCGCATCTTTCCCGATGTGTAGGCCAGGATGGTCTGCCCGGTCTGGAGCTTGACCTTGAACATGGCATTGGGGAGCGGTTCCACCACCTCGGCATCCATCTCGATGGTTTCTTCCTTGCCGGCGGGAGTTTCCTTCGCCTCCAGCGTGTCGATGCCAGGACGGAGCGTGGTGGGGCCGCCTCGCTTCTTCGGATAGCTTCGCTTCTTACGCAAATCGTCGCCATGATAACAGCACGTCCGTGAGAGAATCGCGCACGTGGTGATCAAGGCCGAGCTGGCCGCGAATGTATGGAAGGTGCTGGCAAGCGAGGGTCAGCGCGTCCAGACGGATGAGACCCTCATGATCCTGGAGTCGATGAAGATGGAAATTCCGGTGACGGCGCCCAGCACGGGCAGCGTGAAACGGATTCACGTCAAGGAGGGCGACACGGTCCAGGAAGGCCAGGCGCTGGCCGAGCTGGATTAGGGCTAGGTCAGGCCGCCAGGGCGGTCTGCTGCGGCTGCGACTGGTGCGGGGCAAAGAAGGCGATGCCCATGACGGACATTCCGCGCTTGCAGAACTTGCAGATGGTCACCGTTACCAGCTCCTGCCGCGCCCAGCGCCGGACCTCCCGCCGCCCGCAACCCTGGCACACCAGGTCAAACATCATGTCGGCCATAAACAACCTCCCCGCTGCGTCGTTAGCGCGAACGTACCACCGCGGGGGCCCGCCAGCCGTGACGGTCCGGCGACGGCCGGGTAAGAAACGATGAAGTCCCTTCAGGGGGTGGCGAGCAGTTGGTCGATCGCGGCCTTGACCTCATCCGTGGCGGTAGGTCCCTCGAAGCGGGCTCGAATGATCCCCTTGGAATCGATAAGGAAGATCCAGGGTTCGGTTTGGAGCCGCCAGTCAAGGACGGTCTGGGCGAATTGACGTTTGGTCGGGTCGGGTTTGTAGTCGCGGTAGATCTCGACGTGGATGAAGGCCAGGCGGCCCTGGTAGGCAGGCTCGAGCGACTGCACCACCTTGACCTCTGGACCGCAGGTCGCCGTCTGGCAGAAGGCCGGCGTGGCGAAGATCACCAGCGTCGGGCGCTGCTGGGCGATCGCGTCGGCGATCGAGATCTGGTGCATGTCGTCCGGCGGAGTCCCGCTGTCGATAGTGCTGACGTCCGAGACGTCTTTGGCTGTCGGATTGTGGCTGCGCGGGGCGGGCTGCCCGACCGCGGGCACGACCGGGTTCGCGACCACGTTGAAGGGCAGGTGAATCACCGCATGCGCCCCGTCGGCCGCCCGCTGCGCGGTGATCTCCGCCAGCCAGCTGCCGGCGATGTCGAACTTCAACCGGGCCACATAGACGCCCTTGCCCTCGAGCCCCTCTCCTTTGAATGGGGCGTCTGCCTGGCCGCGCATCTGGGAGCCGCTCGCGGCGCCCAGGTAGAAGGCCCGAACGTGGACGGTGGCGTCGTTGACCGGTGTGTTTTGCTCGAGGATGCCAAGCGGCAGGCGCTGGTCGCCGACCACGACTTCGGAGGCGACGATCTCACCCTGCAGCCCGGGAGTCGGCTGGGTGCCGGCGGTGTCGGTTCCCACCCCGCAGGCGGCGAGCAGGCAACCGAGCGCCAGAGCCGCCAGAGGGCGCCTCACGCGGCTGCGCGCAGGCGCTCCACCCACATGGACGGCCGCTGGATCTCGGCCATGGTAGGCAACGACTCGGGCCCCCGCCAGACTCGCTGCAGCAGCTCGTCCCCGCCGGAATCGCGGACCTGGCGGCAGAAGCGTTCGCCGAGCACGTACTGGCGCATCTTCATCTCCAGGCCGGTCAGGCGGAGAAAGGCTTTCTCCAGCGGGGTGCGCTCCCGCAACCTGCGCTGATAGGCGGCCTCGAGCATGGCGAAATTGGGTAGTTGGCGGCTGCCGACGTCATTCATCACCAGGTTGCTGTAACCCTCGAGCAGGCTCATCACCGCCTGGATCTTAGAGATCGCCTTCCACTGCTGGCTCACCCCCACCGTCATGGTGCGAACCAGCTCCCAGGTGGTCGGGCGATGGCCTTCGCCCAGCCGGCCCAGCAGGATCTCGCGCAGGAGCCCTTCGAGGTAGCTCTGCAGCCAGGGATGTGCCCGGAACTCCCAGGCGTGAGTGAGCTCGTGCATGGCCAGCCAGCGGCGGAGCTCCTCTACGGGCAGCTTGTCCTTGTCCGCCCATGCCTGCACGTTCGGCTCAACCAGGATCAATGAGGTTGTCTCGACGGGCTCCCGACCAAGGAGGGCGGGATCGTACTGGCCGAGAACACGCCGGGCGAGCAAGCCCAGCATCAGGCCGAGGTAGCGAGTCAGCGTCCGCTGCCCGAAGCCGACCAGCAAGGAGCCGGGCAGCAAACGCTCGAGGTTCTCGAGTGGCTGGAACATCTGCCGGAAGATGCGGATGTTGAACCGGACCCACTCGCGGCGTCCGACCGGTTGCAGGCTCGGATAGAGCTGGCTGCCGGAGGCGGCCGTGCCGGTGCCGAGAGCCTGTTCCAGCGTAGCGGCGAGCTCGGCGCCAAGCGCCCGATACGCCTGGACCTGGGCTGGGCTGAACTCACGATCGCGATCCTCACCGCACCGGCGAAGGGCGCCTTCTTCCACCCGGGCCCAATCGATCAGCTGGGCCTGCTGATCCCGGGGGCGGACCAGCTCTCGCAGGACCACGGCTCCGACCCCGATGACGACGCCCCAGGCGACCGCCCGGCCGGGCCGGCGCGGCGACCGCCTCATGGCTGCAGCCAGGACTCGTGTACGCGATGAAGCGGACAATCAGGCATGGGCCAATCATTCTACGGCCTCACTCGCGCGTGATCCGACACGCGCTTTGGGCCGGCAGGCACGGCTCGGGCCTTTATTGGCCCTCGCCTCCGGGGGCGATCCGAGGCTGGCGCTCCCCCGGGGCGACTGCTAGCACTCTCCGCCTAGGAGTGCTAAAATTCGGTTACCAACCGTCGGAAAATCTCGGACCGCGCACATCTTAGCTATATCAGGAAGGAGGACGATTTATGGCGAAACAACTCGCATATGACTCGGACGCCCGGCAGGCGCTCAAGCGAGGCGTCGACAAGGTGGCTGACGCCGTACGAATTACGATCGGCCCCAAGGGCCGCAACGTCGTGCTCGACAAGAAGTTCGGCTCCCCCACCATCACGAACGACGGGGTCACCATCGCCAAGGAGATCGAGCTGGAGGATCCCTTCGAAAACATGGGCGCCCAACTGGTCAAGGAAGTGGCGAGCAAGACCAACGACATCGCGGGCGACGGCACCACCACCTCGGTCGTGCTGGCCGCTGCCATCATCGGTGATGGACTTCGCAACGTCACCGCCGGCGCCAACCCGATGTTGCTGAAATCCGGTATCCAGAAAGCCGTAGATGAGGTAGTCAAGGCGATCAAGGAACAGTCAGTCCAGATCTCTGATCGCGAGAAGATCGCCCAGGTCGCCTCGATCTCGGCCGCCGACCCGGCGATCGGCGAGAAGGTTGCCGACGCGATGGAGAAGGTCGGAAAGGACGGTGTGATCACGGTTGAGGAGTCGAAGGGCATCGAAGACGAGCTGAAGCTCGTAGACGGGATGCAGTTCGACAAGGGCTACATCTCCGCGTACATGGTCACAGACACCACCCGGATGGAAGCGACCATCGAGGATCCCTACATCCTGATCACCGAGAAGAAGATCTCTGCCGTGGCAGACCTGCTTCCCGTGCTCGAAAAGGTCGTGCAGAGCGGCCGGCCGCTGCTGATCATCGCCGAGGACGTCGAGGGCGAGGCTCTCGCTACCCTGATCGTCAACAAGCTGCGCGGCACATTCACCGCGGTCGCCGTCAAGGCGCCCGGCTTCGGCGATCGCCGCAAGGCCATGCTTCAGGACATCGCGATCCTGACCGGCGGCCAGGTGATCTCGGAAGAGCTCGGCCTCAAGCTGGACGCGGTCCGGCTCGACCAGCTGGGCAAGGCCCGGAAGGTGAACATCACGAAAGACGACACGACGATCGTCGAGGGCGGAGGCAAGCAGGATGACATCAAAGGCCGGATCAACCAGATCAAGGCCGAGATCGAGAAGAGCACCTCCGACTGGGACAAGGAGAAGCTTCAGGAGCGGCTGGCCAAGCTCGCCGGAGGCGTCGCCGTGATCAAAGTTGGCGCAGCGACCGAGACCGAGCTTAAGGAGAAGAAGCACCGGATGGAGGATGCCGTGTCGGCCACCCGGGCCGCCGTCGAGGAAGGGATCGTTCCGGGAGGCGGCGCGGTACTGGTTCACTCCATCAAGGCGCTCGACAAGCTCAAGCTCGAGGGCGACGAAGCCACCGGGCTCCAGCTCGTGCGGCGGGCGCTAGAAGAGCCCCTTCGCCAGATCGTGAACAACGGCGGCTGGGAAGGCTCGGTGGTGGTCGAGAAGGTCAAGAGCCTCGCCAGGGGCATGGGCTTCGACGCCAACAAGGGTGAATACGTCGACATGGTCAAGGCGGGGATCATCGACCCCACCAAGGTGACCCGGTCGGCGCTGCAGAACGCGGCGAGCATCGCTGCCATGCTGCTGACCACCGAAGCGCTCGTCTCCGATATCCCGGAGAAGAAGGCGCCAGCGCCGGCGCCGTCGATGCCGGACTACTAGGCCGAAACAGCCGAGAGAAGCCGCCCCGCCGGGCGGCTTCTTCTTTATTCACCGGAAGCGCTTACGATTGCCGAGGTGCTCACACCCAGCGGGATAGTCACGCTGCTGACCGACTTCGGGACCGAGGACGCCTACGTCGCCGCGATGAAAGGCGCCATCCTGACGGCGAACCCGAGGGCGAACATCGTGGACGTCAGCCACGCAGTCAGCGCCTTCGCCATCGCCCAGGCGGCTTATCTCCTGGATAGCGCCTGGCACTCGTTTCCGGCCGGGACGGTGCACCTGGTGGTGGTCGACCCGGGGGTCGGCGGGATCCGCAGAGGCCTCGCATTCCTGTCCGCCGACCATTACTACGTGGGACCCGACAACGGGGTCTTCAGCTTCATCGGCGAACCGCCAAGCCGGGCTGTCGAGCTGGCAGCTGGCGGGCATGCCAGCGCCACCTTTCACGGCCGGGATGTCTTCGGCCCGGCCGCCGGACGAGTCTCCGGCGGTACGCCCCTCAAGGAGCTCGGCCGGATATCCAATCACGCCCTGGTGCGCCTGCCGGAAATAGCGGCGGTAAAGGTCGGGGAAGCCTGGCAGACCCTCGTCCTGCATTGCGACCATTTCGGCAACGTCGTCACCAACCTTCCTCCCCGAACCGTCAAGAGCCTGCGGGCCGTGAATGGCACCCGGCTGCGGCCGGTGCGGACCTACGAGGAGGGAGAGCCGAACGAGTTGCTGGCCCTCCTTGGGAGCAGCGGTCGGGTGGAGTTTGCGGTGCGAGAAGCGTCGGCGGCCAACCGGCTGCGGGTAAAGCCAGGGGAAACGCTGCTGGTCACGTGACCTTTCCCAGGGTCCCGGTTGGCGCGGTACCGACGGCGACGGCAGCTGGCATGCGCCAGGCAGACGCGGAGGCGGTAACCCGATTCGGCGTCGAGCCGATCCAGCTGATGGAGGCGGCCGGTCTCCAAACCGCTCGACTGGTTGCCTCCCTGTTTGGAGGCGTCGATGGAAAACGGATTGCCGTCGTCAGCGGCTCGGGAAACAATGGCGGCGACGCCATGGTGAGCGCCCGCTACCTCCGGCAGCGCGGCGCCCGGGTAAGGGTCGTCGGGATACAGCCCAGCAGCGAAACCTCGCTATCCGCCCGTCATCTGCGCACAGTCCAGTCGCTCGGCATCGACTGGACGGACGCCCGAGCCGCGCCGATCGAGCTGGATGCGGACGTTATCATCGACGGGCTTCTAGGTACGGGCGTACGCCTGCCCCTACGACCCCTGGAAGCGAGGCTGATCGAGGCCATCAACCGGGCGAGTGCTCCGGTCGTAGCCATCGACATACCGTCGGGCCTGGAAGCGGATACCGGCGCCGGAGCGGACCATTGCGTCAAGGCCAGCTTCACCGTGACCCTGGGTCTGCCCAAGCCGGGCCTGCTCGGCAGCAAGGCTGCTGGACGAGTCTTCCTGGCCGATATCGGGCTTCCCGCGGACCTTTTCAGAGATGATCAGGCTGCAATTCGCGCCATATTCGCCCTGGGAGACCTGGTCGAATTGGTGTAGACTGCACGCGTCTAAGCCGACGTTGCAGTAATGGATCAGGTTCACGTCCAGGCACCGGCCGGTCGCTCGCGTGCGCACACGCTGGAGCGCGAGTTCTACGCTGATTTTCCCCTCCTGGTGAACTACGTGGCTCGCCTGACCGACAGCATGGACCATGCTCCCGGCATCGCTTGCGAAGCCATGCGTCTCGCTTTCCACGATCCGCGCTCGCACGCAAACCAGGCCTTCCCCCGGGCGGAGATCTATCGGATCGCGACCGAGCTGAGCCGTCGGTCGCTCAAGCCCCGCAGGTGGTTTCGGCGCCGGCGGTCGACCGGCGTGGTACTGGAGGGCTTTCCCCGGCAGGAGGCGAGCCGCGCCCTGCGCAAAGACACGATTCAGCGAGCCCTGGCGGCCATGCCGCTCGACGCCCGGGCGGCCGTCCTGCTCCGGGATTTTGTCCGACTCTCCTATGAGGAGCTTTCGGAGGTCCTCGACATTCCCGTTCGCAAGCTGGTGCACACGCTCGACCGTAGCCGCGCCGAGCTGGGGGAGATTTATGACTACATCAAGTTCTGAGCGAAACAGATGCACCCGGATCTCACCCAGTGCGGTGCTGGACGACCAGCTGCAGGGGAAAGAGCTCGAGTGGGCCCGCGACCATCTGCTTCGGTGCGATGCCTGCCGGCAGCGAGTCGAAGAATTTCGCGAGATGCTGCTGCGAGTCGGCCGGCTCCCCAGCACGCCCCTCGCGGGCCCCGCCATTGACCAGGCCTATGCAATTGCCGTCCCGGAAAACGTTCGCGAGATATCCGTGGTGCGCCCGTACGATTTCCGGCCACCGCCGGTTGAGACCGAAGTCTCTGGGACCACCATGATGGAGATCCCGGTCCAGCCACCACCGTATGAACCCGCCAACGTGGCCGAGGTGCCGGATCCGCTGAGCGAGCTCGAGCGCGAAATCTTCCGCGACAGCCCGTGGGAGGAGCGGCCGGTGGCATTGCCTGCGATCCACCCGATGCGGGGCTACCGCGACGAGCCTGCCGGCGCCCTATTTGCAGAAGAGCCTGCGATTGAGTCGCTTGTCAATGAGCCTGAGCTGGACCAGGCACCGACCGCAGCGATACCCGAGATGCTCGCCGGTCCCGTCAAGGAGGTCCCCGTCGACTCGCACCAGCCGGCGCCGCCGCCTCCGCCCGTCGAACAACCCGTCCTTGAATGGTCACCCGATGTGCAGGCCGAACCGCTTGCGTCCGAATACCCGCCTCTCGTCGAAGCGCCGGCGGCCAACCAGGACCTCGAGGCAGCCGCCGAGCTTCCTGAGACGACCCGAGCAGCTCCACCCCCGCGATCCGACAACGTGATGCGGATCGCGGTGGGGCTGGGAGCGGCCGCCTGTGTCCTGCTGGCGGCCGTGCTTTACGAGAGTGGGGGTCTCTTGAAAACCTCAGGGGTCAGGACGGCGGCCACCGGGGCGGCGCGCGCGTCGGCATCGGCCTCGGCCACCCCCAGGCTCACACCGAGTACCAGCCCATCGGCAATCCCGTCAATCGCGGCCGCGGTGGTTGCGCGGGTCGGGGACGGCGCGACCGGGGACACCGTGGTCCGGCTGCGGCCGGGCAGCGCCCTCGCGACGTTCACTCGGCTGGTTTTCGACCTGTCCGGGAGCGGATTGCCCGCCATCGTGGTCACTCGCCCCGATGACCTCCACCTGGTGGTTACCTTCCGGAACACGACCGGCGCGAGTGTTCCGTTAAGCGGGGTCCACAGTATCCAGGTGGCCGCTGTCGAGCACGCGGTCCAGGCGGGAGCCGACCTGATGATCACCATCGATCTCAAACGCACCGTGCGCCCGGTGGTTTTCACCATGACGCCGTCTGGCGGGCACCCCTTTCGCCTGGTGCTCGACCTGTACAGCAGCTAGGTTTACCGGCGCGCATCACGCGCTGGCCAGGTCAGACGGCGGCCGGCGCGGCCTGGGGGGCAGCCTGGGCGAAGTGCTTCCGCCTCACGATCAGGCCGGTCAATAGCGCCCCCAAAATCATCAACCCGATCGGCACCGCGAGCGCGGGGCGCATGGCGTTCAGGTAGGCGGTGCCAAAGACCTGATGGGCCACCTGGTGAACCTGGGCAGCCGCCTGGGGCGGGATATTCGCGGGTAGGTTGACACCAGACTCTCCTCTCCCCACCTCCAGCGGACCGCTGGCAGCCTGGGCGATTCCGGTGACGAATTGGGATCGGAACGGAGCCGGCAGGTCTACCGACTGAGCCTGGGCCTGGCTGACCAGCTCGCTGGCAAGCCGGTTCTGCAGGATGGCGCCGACGATGGCACTACCGATGACCCCGCCGAGCTGCCGGATCGTGTTCAAAACCCCCGATGCCGCTCCCGCCAGGCGTGGATCGACCCGACGCATGGTCACCGTTGTCATGGGCGCAAAAGTACAGCCCAGGCCGAGCCCCGCCACGATGAACGGCAGGGTGAAGGTCAGGGCATCGGCATTGAGTGATGCGGTCCAGATCACCAGGCCCATACCCAACGCGAATAGCGTCAGGCCGCCCATCAGGATGTACTTTCCCCCGAACCGGTCCGTGGCACGGCCGGAGAAGGGCGCCACCACCATGGAGGTCAGGGACATGGGCGCGAACGTCAGGCCGGCCTTGAGAGCGGTGAAGCCCAGGACTGATTGGAGAAAGATGCTAAGAGGCAGGAAAAGGCCGAGCATGCCAAAGGAGACAATGGCCGCGATCGCGTTTCCGATGGCGAAGTTGCGATCCCGGAACAGGCTGAACGGGACCAGCGGCTGCGCCTGACCGCGCTGCCAGAGGAGGAATAGACCAAAAAACAGAGCGCTGGCGACAAACAAGCCCGGGATGCTGATCAGTCCCCAGTGGCCCCCAGCCGTGTCGAAGGTGGCGGTTTCGGCAATCGGCCCCCAGTGATATCTCTGCCCTTCGATCAGGCCGAAGGTGAGGGCGAAGAGGGAAGCGGTGGCCAGCACCACGCCCACCGGGTCCATGTTCAGCTTCCGGCCGAACCGGATATCGGGAAGCAGCCAAACACCGAGGACGAGGGTGACGATGCCCACCGGGACGTTGACCCAGAAAATCGCCTGCCAGTTGAAGTTGGTGACCAGAAAACCGCCCAGGGTTGGACCGGTCACCGATGCAACCCCGGCCACGGCCCCCCAGACGCCAAAGGCTGCACCTCTTCGGTTGGGAGCAAAGATGTTGGTCAGGATGGTGAGGGTCTGGGGGGTCAAGATCGCGCCTCCGGCGCCCTGGACCGCCCGGGCTGCGATCAGCTGGCCGGGGTTCTGGGCCACACTGCACGCGATCGACGCTCCCGTAAACACCACCAGGCCGATCAAGAAGAGGTTTTTCGGTCCGTACATGTCGCCCAACCGCCCGGCAGTGATCAGGAGAACCGCGTAGACCAGGATGTAGGCGTTCAGCACCCAGAGGATTTCGTCGAGGCCGGCGCGCAGGCTGGCGATGATGCTGGGGATCCCGACGTTGACGATGGTCAGGTCGAGCAGGATCATGAAAAAGCCAAGGCAGAGGACCAGCAGGATGATCCATGGGCTGCGCTCGGTCTTGACGGCCGCGGTCATCGCCATACTGAAACCCAGTCTAGGAAATCGAGCTTCGTGGCTCCAGCCGAAGCGTTGCAGCGAGGACTTCGGGTCGCACGATCGCAAACAGATGCGGACCCTCCCTCGCATATTTTTGACGGAACGCTGTGCTCGCACGCTCTATCTCGTCGGCCGACGTAACCGGCACAGCCCGTAGGGAGACACGTTCGCCGGCGACGACAGCCTCTCCTTCGGGATTTGTCAGCAACTCCCGATACCAGCGGCCTCGCTGGCCCCGGACAGAACGGACGTAGACGCTCGCCCGGTCCTGGCCAACGACCGCCCATACCACCGTGCTGTGTACGCGCTCGCCCGGATGCGCCCAGGTCACGATCTCGATCTGGTAGGTGCTGGCGAAACGGTCAAGCAGATCACAGGAAAACAAGCGGGCTTTTTGGACCTGGAGGTCTTGTCCTAGCCGCCGGCCATGGCCCCTACGACCAGAATCGGCTCGCTCCCTTTCGCAACGGGCTCGGGTAGCGGGGCGTCGAGCGATTCATTGGAAAGGTCCTGCTCCAGGGCGAAGAACCTGATGAATGGCCGGCGCTTGAAGGTCACCTGGTCGCGGATGGTGCCACGCAGCATCGGGTAGCTCGCCTCCAGGGCGTCCAGTACCGAGCGCTGTGTCGGTTGCCCCTGGACGTCGAGCCGCAGCTCGCCGTCCACCTTCGCCAGTTTCCGCAGATGCGTAGGCAGCACGACGCGAATCACGCCAGCGTCTGGACCTCCACGGAGAAGACTGCCGGAAGATCTCGAACGATTGGAGACCAGCTGTTCCCGGCATCGGCCGATGCATAAACCTGGCCACCGCTGGTCCCGAAGTACACGCCGCAGGGGTCGAGCGAGTCGACCGCCATCGCGTCGCGCAGCACGTTGACGAAGCAGTTGCTCTGGGGCAGGCCCTTGGTCAGTTCCTCCCACTCGTTCCCTCCGGCCCGGCTTCGGTACACGCGAAGCTTCCCGTCGGGTGGGATGTGCTCGGAGTCGCTCTTGATGGGCACGACGTAGATCGTCTCCGGCTCGTGTGCATGCACGTCGATCGGGAACCCAAAATCCGATGGAAGGTTCCCGCTCACCTCCTGCCACGATTCGGCGGCGTCGTTGCTGCGCATCACGTCCCAGTGCTTTTGCATGAAGAGCACGTCTGGACGTGACGGGTGCATGGCAATCCGATGGACGCAGTGGCCGACTTCGGCGTTCGGGTCAGGAATGCCCTCGGAATGCAGGCCCCGGTTCATGGGACGCCAGGTCTTGCCGCCGTCATCGGTCCTGAAGACGCCCGCCGCAGAGATGGCGATGAACAACCGGTCAGGATGCTTTGGGTCCTGGAGGATCGTGTGCAAGCACATCCCGCCGGCGCCTGGTGCCCAATTGGGCCCGGTCGGATGTTCGCGCAACCCGGCGAGCTCACTCCAGCTCTGGCCGCCGTCGGTGGATTTGAAGAGGGCGGCATCTTCCACGCCGGCGTAGACGGTATCCGGATCGCTCAGGGATGGTTCCAGGTGCCAGACGCGCTTGAATTCCCAGGGCCGAGGTTTGCCGTCGTACCAGAGGTGGGTGCCCGGTGTCCCTTCGTAGACGAACTTGTTGCCCACCGGCTCCCAGGTCTTCCCCCCGTCGTTGGAACGCTGGATCAGCTGTCCGAACCAGCCGGTCGTCTGGGATGCGTACAGCCGGTCCGGATCAGCAGGCGACCCCTTGATGTGGTAAATCTCCCACCCCGTAAAGTGCGGCCCGTCGACCTTCCACTGCTGGCGCTTTGGATCCGATGTCAGGACGAATGCGCCCTTGTGCGTCCCTACCAGTAACCGTACTCCGCTCATCCCTTACTCCTCCCTGCTCTTCCTGCCTCCACCTGATAGACCGGGTGCCTCTCAGGTATACCATTCAGCCCGTGGCTGGATTCATATCGCGGGGATTTCTTGGGCGCCGCCGGCCCGCCGAGGTCGAGAACCGGCTTCCCCCCGGACAGTATTTGGTGACCGATTTCCCGGTGCTGTCCGCCGGCCCGACGCCGCACACGCCACTCGACCGATGGTCGTTCACGATAGAGGGCCTGGTCCAGTCGCCAGTAACCTGGAGCTGGGACGAGTTCCAGAAGCTTCCGACCCAGACCGTCACGGTTGACATCAGCTGCGTCACCAAGTGGACCAAGCTCGACACAAAATGGCGCGGTGTCACCTTCGACACCCTGCTGCAGGCGGTCCAGGTCGAGCCAACCGCCCACTACGTCATGGCCTACAGCGACGGCGGCTACACCACCAACCTTCCGCTTGATGAGATGGTCAACGGGCAGGCATTCGTTGCCTATGAGTTTGACGGCAAACCCCTGGCGCCCGAGCACGGCGGACCGGCCCGCCTGGTCGTGCCGCACCTCTACTTCTGGAAGAGTGCGAAATGGATCCGGGGTCTTCGACTCATGGAGCGCAACGCGCCCGGGTTCTGGGAGTCTCTTGGTTACCACATCCACGGCGATCCGTGGAAGGAAGAGCGCTACAGCGGAGACTGATGTGCAGCCCCTTATCGAATGGCAGGCGGGCACGGTCACGGAGATCCGCCCCGAGACGCCTCAGACCAAGAGCTTCACACTGGCACTGCCGAAATGGACCGCCCACCGGCCCGGCCAGCACTATGACGTCCGGCTAACAGCTCCGGACGGGTACCAGACGCAACGCAGCTATTCGATCGCCTCTGCCCCCGAGCAGGTCGGCGAGCTAGAACTGACCGTGGAACGGATCCCCGACGGGGAGGTCTCGCCCTACCTGCACGACGTCCTGGTCCCCGGCGACCAGCTCGAGGTACGGGGGCCGATCGGCGGATATTTCGTCTGGGAGGTCGGCCTGGGGGGCCCGCTGCTGCTGGTTGCGGGCGGTTCCGGGATTGTGCCGTTGATGGCGATGCTGCGCCACCGCGCCGCCCAGCGCGCGACTCTGCCGGCCCGGCTCCTGTACAGCAGCCGGGTGCCGGACGGCGTGATCTACCGAAGCGAGCTCGTGCAGCTGAGTGATCGTGACCACGCGCTGGAGCTGTTCTTCACCTTCACCCGGCAGGCTCCGGAGGGCTGGACCGGGTACCGGCGGCGGATCGATGAGGCGATGTTGACCGAGGTGATCAGACCGTTTGAGGAACGCGCTCGGGTCTACGTCTGCGGGCCGACCCTTTTGGTCGAGACGGTGGCGAATGCCCTGGTTCGGATGGGCCTGCCAACCGAGCTGATTCGCACCGAGCGTTTTGGTCCCACCGGAAGCTGAGGAGGCACAAAGATGGAACGGATTGAGGCGGACATGAACACGGCCCTGATGGTGGATGGGAACGCGGTCGCGGGCGAGCTGCAGCGGATTTTCGGCCGCGACATGACGATGGCGGTTGCCCGATGCGCGGGCTGTGCGAATGAGGCGGAGATGGGGGCTCTGATGGCCTTTACTCGGGGCCCCGGCGTGGTCCTGCGCTGTCCGGCTTGCCAGGCGGCGATCGCGCGGATCGTGGAGACGCCGTCAGCCATTTATCTAGAGGCTAGAGGCGCCACGTATCTCCGTCTTGCCGCGCAGTCCTGAAGCCTAGGCCCAGTCCCATTGCACGTCGGCGTTGTGAACGGCCTGGCCGTGCTCGATCAGCTCCTTTACCTTCTCCCGAGCCTCCTCGAGACTCTCGGCTCGCACACGAAAGCTGACGGAGACGCCGAATTTACTCTCATATAATCCACTCACGTCCCAAGCGTGAGAGGGACCGTGAAGCTTGTCCAATGCCTGGCTTCTTTCAACTGATAGCTCAGGCCTATGGTCGGCGGCCAGTTGCCGCGCCAGCGGACGCGGTTGCGACGTCATGGTCGCGCAACTCACGGGTGACGCTCAGGAACTCTTGCAAGAGAGGCGTTACGTTTGTGGGGGACCACACGGCAGCCACCTGGAAACGCGGGGCCGGGCCGAGGATCGGCCGGTAGACCACGTCTGGCGGCAAACCTCTGGCCATGGCGCGCGCGCTCAGGGTAATCGCTTCACCCGACTGAATCACCATGACCATGGTGTCGAACGAGTAGATTCCGGGCCCGTCGATTTTCAAGAAATGCGGTTTGACCCCGTTTTTCTGCAGCCACTCGGAGATCCGGTCATAGAGAGCTGGATTGACCGGCCGCTCCACCAGCAGAAGCTGCTCGCCCGCCAGCGCGGCGACCGGGACCTCAGAGTGTGCCGCAAGTCGGTGACCGGCGGCCAGTAACAACCCGTGTGGTTCGTCGATTATCTGCTCGACCGTGAGATCGCCGGGGTCCTCCGCCGGCGGGATTCTGACAAAGGCAACATCGAGCCGACCGTGGCGAAGCTCAGGCAGAAGGGCCCGACTGTATCCCTCGGTGAGGGTGAGCTTCACCTCGGGGTGGCGGCTTCGAAATGCGGCAGTGATGCCCGGAATGAAGGTTCGCTTTGCATACTCGGGAAAACCAACCCGAAGCGTTGCCGAGTCAACCGCGGCGATTCGGCGGGCTTTCACGATCACCATGTCCAGTTGAGCAAGCAGGTGCTGGGCATCGTCCAGAATCGCCCGACCTGCATCGGTCAACGCCACCCGCTTCCGGTCACGCTGGAATAGGCGTACGCCAATGGTTGCCTCCAGAAGTGCGATCTGGTGGCTGAGAGAGGGCTGCGTGATGAATAGGCGCTCCGCGGCCTTGTGGAAATTGAGCTCCTGGGCAAGCGTCACAAATGACCTGATCTGCCGCAGCTCAATGGTCGGCCGTAATCGGAACCTTTCGGACATCGCCACTACTGTCTATTCCCCAGCTGAATGCAACCTAAAAATTTGATCTCGGTTGGTCA
>VBDY01000048.1 GCA_005882775.1 Chloroflexota bacterium
CGTGACCATGGGCTTCATCCGGGAGAACGGGCGCGTCCCCGACCTGATCGCGGGCCATATCCAGCTGCAGGGGCAGCAGGATGTCTCACAGCCGCAGCCGACCCCCGCGACCGGCCCGTGACCAGCTGGGCGGAATTCGCAGCGGCCGACCCCGAGCTCGCCGCCCGCGTCCAGGGCCGGTTCCAGGTCCGAAAGCACAAGACGCTGGCAACCCTGCGCAAGGATGGGTCGCCGCGGATCAGCGGAATCGAAGCGGAGTTCGTCGACGGCGAGCTCTACCTGGGCATGATGCCGGGCTCGGCCAAGCTACGGGACCTCGAGCGCGACCCCCGGCTCGCGCTGCACAGCCCTACCGAGGACCCGCCCGAACATGCAGCCAGTGGGTGGCCGGGCGAAGCGAAGATCTCCGGACGGGCAATCGAGGCGCCGTTCCCCGCCGCACCGGTAGCGGGCGGCAGGAGATTTCGCGTTGACATCGGTGAGGTGGTGCTCACGCACCTCAACGAAGCCGGCGATCGCCTGGTGATCGAGTCCTGGCGGGAGGGGCGTGGCAGGCAGCGTCTCGAACGGGCCTGATCCTCAGAGGGCACACGGACCGACGCCGCTAGCTCGGGTCTGCCCCTGGGCCTGCTGTAGGTCCGGCTGGATCTCCGCGTCGGTCAAGGCGTATGCCTGCCCAGGCTGACTGGTCGATGCGGCGAAGATGACCCCGAGGACGTTGCCGTCTCGGTCCACGAGCGGTCCCCCGGAGTTGCCGGGCCTGACGATGGCTTCCACGATCCAGATCTGGCGGACCACCAGGTTCTGCCCGTAAATGTCGCGCCCCTCTGCCTGAACCGATCCATCGATCACCGCAGGCGAGACCTCCTCTGCGCCTCCGCCCGGGTAGCCGATGGCTGCGCCGGACGTGCCCCGGCCTCCGTCGGCAAAGCCGAGGGCCTGGTTGGAAAGGCCCGGGACGTACAGGACCGCAAGGTCACGCTGAGAGTCGAAAAGGACCACCGTGGCCGCCAGCCGCTGCCCCTGCCGGGTGAACACCCTGGTCCCACTGGTCCCGGCGACCACGTGGGCGTTGGTCACCACCAGGTCGGACGCGTATGGAAATCCGCTGCCGACGACAACGCCGCCGCATCCCTGTCCCTCGATTTTTACGGTGGCAGCGGCGGCCGCTCGAACGCCAGGGGTATCGGCCGCTCCCGGAATCGGCTGAGCGGGTGCAAGTGATGGCTCGAGGCCGGAAAAGGCTGATGGAAATTGGACCCCGGAGAGGATCTGCTGCACCTGGGCCAGGAAGGCGGGCGGGCGCGGCGCAATCGCGTCGAGCCGGCGAAGGATGGCCGAGTGCTGGATCGCCTGCGCCAGGCCGGGATTCGGAATACGGTCGAAGGCCAGGCCGAGAAACCAGGAGACAGTCAGGACCGCGAGACCCGAAAATATTGCCCCTCCGACGCTGTCCGCCCGCCCCCGTCCCGGCCTCGCGACCAGGCGAATCCGGATGGGCTCACCCAACCAGAAGCCGATCGTGCTGCCAACCGTGCCGAAGACGATCAACACGATGATCGCCCCCAGCGACCGGGACGGCCCGCCACTGACGCGGAACAGGTCCATGATGAAACGGGCCAGCGCCGCACCCACAAGAACACCGAATACCAGCCCGACGTACTGCGCCAGGGATAACCAGAAGCCGCGGCGGTATCCGCTGCTAACGGCGATCAGAACGGCGATCACGATGATCCAATCGATCAGGTTCATGCGTGGACGGTGAGATTGCTGCGCGGTTTCCCTACGCAGATCAGGGCGTAGCCCTGGGCAAGCTCCTCGTTGCTGATCAGGTAAGCGTCGGACTGATCGATGATGCCGTCCACGCGCACCATGCACGTCTTGCACATCCCCTTGCGGCAGTCAAAGGCGAGGCGGAGGCCGGCTTTGAGGCCAGCGGCCAGCACTCCCTCGTCCTCGGCGACCTCGACGGTCGATCCGGTCCGGGCGAACGTGACGTGATATCGGCGGGCCATCAGTGGGTACGGATGGCGTTCACAACGCGATAGATATAGAGCCCGACCACCATCACCACCAGGACAAAGCTAAATGCAACCAGGCGCGGGCGGAGCCAGCTCCGATAGAAGGCGCCGCGCCACCGCGGTCCGAGCAGGATGATCAGCAGGGTGGCAGCCACGCCAAGAGTGACCAGGATGCGCAGCGCGGTCGACATGGCCGCTTAAGTCTAGGAGGAGGGTGGCACCAATCCGCCGGGAATAGCCTTACTCGAGCCCGATGGCGTGCTTGAACTTGTCGAAGAAGCCCTTCTCGATGTGCTGGGGCTTTCCGTTGATGCCCCCAAGGTCGCGCAGGGCCTTCCTCTGCTCCTCCGTGAGGTTGGTGGGGATGACGACGCGGACAAACACGATCTGGTCGCCCCGACGACCCGATCGCAGGTGGGGAATGCCGTGACCATGTATCCGAAAGGTCTTCCCGTACTGGGTGCCCGCGGGGATCTCAATTTTTTCCGGACCGTCAACGGTGGGAATTTCGACCGTATCACCCAGAGCTGCTTGAGCCACGCTCAATGGGAGTTCGTAGACGATGTCGGTACCGTTGCGCTGGAGGACCGGATGCGGCTTGACCTGGAGGACGATGTAAAGGTCGCCGGCGCGGCTGTTCCGCGGTCCGGGTTCTCCCTCGCCCGACAGCCGGATCTGAGAACCAGAGTCGACCCCGGCCGGGATGTGGACACGAACCGTCTTCTGTCCGGGAATATGTCCGCTGCCGTTGCATGCCCGACATGGCTTCTCGATGATGGTGCCTTCACCGCGACAGCGGGAACAGGCGACCACATTGATGATCTGGCCGAACATCGACTGGGCCGCCCGCCGCACCTGTCCGGTTCCCTGGCACTGGGAGCAGGTTTGAGGCGAGGTACCCTTTTCCGCGCCCGTCCCCTGGCACTCCTGACAGGACTCGGCACGCGGGATTGTCAGCTCGCGGTCGACGCCGAACGCGGCCTCCTCAAAACTGATCCTTAGATCGAGCCGCAAGTCGGACCCACGCTGGGGGCGCGTCCCACCACGGGCGCCAGCAGTTGCGGCGCCGAAAAACATGTCGAAGATATCGTTGATGCCGCCAAAGCCCTGGCCGAAATCGAACCCGGGCATGCCACTCGTACCAGCGTGTCCAAAGGTGTCGTACCGCTGACGCTTGGACTGGTCACTGAGCACCTCGTAGGCCTCGTTGACCTCCTTGAAACGAGCCTCCGCCTGGGGATCGTTCGGGTTGCGGTCGGGATGATACTGGAGCGCGAGCTTGCGGTAGGCGCGTTTCAGATCCTCCCCGGTGGCGCCGCGGCTAACCCCGAGGACCTCGTAGTAATCCCGCTTGACGGCCATAAGCTACTGGTTCAACGCGCGAGGATGAGCGACCTTCACCAGGGTCGGCCGGAGCACCTTCTGATGGAGCCGGTAGCCGGGCTGCAACTCCTCGACCACGGTCCCCTCCTCGAGCTCATCGGTCTCCTCCTGGGCGATCGCTTCGTGCTGCGCCGGGTCGAACTTCTCACCGACCGCCGGGATCGGAGACAGGCCCTGGGCCTCAAGGGTGGCCTCGAACTGGCGGGCAATCAGCTTGATCCCTTCAAACCATTGCGGGTCGATCCCCTGGGGAGCATGTTCCAGGGCGCGCTTGAAGTTATCCAGCAGCGGGAGCAGCTTGCGCAACAGCTCCTCGTTGGCGTACTGGGTGCGCTCGGCGAGCTCCTGCCGGGTCCGGCGCCTGTGGTTTTCGAAGTCCGCCGCCAACCGCTGATACTTGGCGAAGGTGGCTTGCAACTCCTGGCGGGTCGCTTCCAATTCCGCCTCGAGCTGCTCCCGGGTGGGTGGTGGACCGGGCTGCGGCGGCGCGTCCGCAGCCGAGCTCGACCGGCTGTCGGTCATGCCCGCCTCTCGCTCCTGGCCGTCACCCGGGGATGATGGATGATCTCTCTTGGACATTGCTCGTTTTTACCCAGCCGGCATCGACCTAAATCAATGGGCCAGGCCGGCCAGCGCCTCGGAAATGGTCTGGCTGACCAGACGAACGCGGGCCACCACCTGGCCGTAGAGCATTCGGGTCGGGCCCACTATGCCGATGGTTCCTCTCAGCCGCTCCGCCATTCGGTAGGTGGTAAGGACCAGGCTGCACTCGCGAAGGCCGCTCGAGGTGTTTTCGCGGCCGATGATGATTTCGACATCCTTGTCGAAGGCGACCTGCTGCAGGATACCGGCCAGCTGGGCTCCCTGCTCGATCAGCTCGAGGAGCTCTTCCAGACGGCTCACCTCGACAAACTCCGGCTGGCGGAGGAGGTTGCGGACGCCGTCGTGCAGCACGACCGTCTGGCGCTGGGATTGGTAGGCCTTGATCGATTCCAGCACCTTCTCCAGGATCCGTCGCTGCTCTGACCGATCCGGGCCAAGCTGGCTGATCCGGGTGGTCAGGTCGGCACCGCCGTGACCTCGGACTTTGTGGTTGAGCATGGCGGCCATCCGGCTCAGGTCCTCCTGCGAGGTGGCCCGCTCCAGGTTCACGATCTGCTGCTTGATGACGTTGCCTTCGAGCACGAGGATGACCAGGGTAGAGGTCGGCTCCAGGGACACCAGGTCTATGTGCTTGATGCGGGCCTCGCTCGTCTCCGGCGCGGTCACCAGAGAGACGTTGCCGGTTATCTGCGCCAGCACCATGGCGGCTTTCTCGAGCACGCCCTCCAGGCTGTTGGGCGCGTGCTCGAACTCCTGGCGGACGGTTCGCCGGATGCCTGGAGGCGCCGCCTCGGGTGCCATCAGGAAGTCGACGAAGTACCGGTAGCCGCGGTCCGTTGGAATCCGGCCGGCGGAGGTGTGCGGCTGCGCCAGGTAGCCGGTACCGACCAGGTCGGCCAGCTCATTGCGGATGGTGGCGGACGACAGGGCAATGAAGTATTTGGCGGCCAGCACCTGGGAGCCAACCGGGATCCCGGTGGCGGTGTAGTCCGACACCACCGCTTTCAGGATCTGCTGTTTGCGTCCGTCCAGGTTGGTGCTCTCAATCATATTGGCAGTCTCGGCGTTGGAGTGCTAACGCCAATTCTACGGGTAGAGTGGATCATATGGCGACCCCGATCCGGATCTACTCCGATTACGTATGACCCTTCTGTTATATCGACTCGGTCAGGGTCGACCAGCTGGAGAAAGAGTTCGATGTCTCGATTGACTGGGTCCCTTACGAGCTGCACCCGGAGATCCCGAAGGAGGGGGTACCCCGCGACCAGGTCCTGCCTCCGGCCTATCGAGCCCAAGCCGAGCAGGGCGTGCGGCGACTGGGCTCCGAGGTGGGCCTCACCCTCCACCACCACGAGCGCCTGATCAACTCGCGGCCGGCCCTTCAGGCGGCCGAGTTCGCTCGCTCAAAAGGGCGCTTTGCTCCGATGCACCGGGCCCTCTTCCAGGCCTACTGGGACGAGGGCGTCGACGTCTCCGAGCTCGGAGTGCTACGCCAGCTGGCGGAGCGGGCGGGGGTCGATCCAGAGGCGATGGCGAAGTCGGTCGAGGCGGATGACTACGGCGACTACCTGGATGCGCGGCGGGCCGAGGCGGAGGACCTGATGATCAGCGGCATCCCGGCCCATGTGATCGCGGACCGGTACCTGGTGATGGGCGCGCAACCGTACCAGGTCTTCGAACGCGTGATGAATCAGCTGGCAGTCCTGCGCAGGGTCAGCGGAGAAACGCCGCTCCCACCTGGTTCGCCAGCTCCACCCCCCGGCGGGTAAGGCGGACCGTCTCGCCTTCCTCGACCAGGAGCCCGGCCGCGGCCAGGCGCTCACGCTCGGCGGGGAAGGCACCGGCCGCTCGCGTCCCGTCCAGCATGCGCATCCCGATCATGGCGGCCTCGCCAGCGGCCCGCTCGGTCGCGAGGAGCTCGCGACCGGCGACGGAGACACCCTCTGCCGCGACCCGGTCGATATACGCCTGTGGCCCCTTCACGTTCCAGAATCGCTCGCTGGACCCGTCGTCAAGCCGGAGCAGTGAATGGGCCCCCGCGCCGCAGCCCAGATAGGGTCGGTACTCCCAGTAGGTAAGGTTGTGCCGGCACCGGTAGCCCGGCCGGGCCCAGTTCGAGATCTCGTAGTGGTCGAAGCCCGCCCCGGCGAGCACCTCGGCGGCTGACCAGTATTGCTCCAGCTGGAGGTCGGCCTCGGGCATAACCACCTGACCCGCCCTCACCTCCTGGGCAAGCCGGGTGATGGGCTCGACCGTCAGCTCGTACGCCGAGACGTGCTGCGGACGCTCGGCAAGTACGGCGGTCAGGTCCTCGAGAAACGCGGTAGTCGCGACCCCGGGCACTCCGTAGAGCAGGTCACAGCTGATGTTGCTGAAACTCGCGGCTCTGGCTGCCCGGATGGCATTCACGGCTTCCTCGCCCGAGTGCAGGCGCTCCAGGAATCGGAGCGCGCCCGGCCGCAGACTCTGGATCCCGATGCTGAGCCGGTTCACACCCGCCGCCAGCCAGCCGAGGCAACTGACGGCTGAGATGTTGCCGGGGTTCGCCTCCAGGGTGACCTCGGCACCAGGACGCAGGCCGATCGCTTGGGTCACCGTCCGCATGACAGTCTCGAGCTGTAACTGGCTCAGGAGGCTGGGGGTTCCGCCACCGAAAAAGACCGTATCGAGCGGTCCCACGGGGTAGCGCCGCGCGACAACCTCGATCTCCTTGCAAAGCGCTTCCGTGTACGAGGGGATGAGACCCTCCAGGACCGCGTAGGTATTGAAGTCGCAGTACTTGCACACCCAGGTACAGAACGGAATGTGGAGGTAGAGGCTCTTGATCTTTTCCATCAGTCCAGCGTCAGCACAGCCATGAAAGCCTCCTGAGGGATCTCGACGTTACCCACCCGCTTCATTCGCTTCTTGCCTTCTTTTTGTTTTTCGAGTAGCTTGCGCTTGCGGGTCACATCACCGCCGTAGCACTTGGCGATTACGTCCTTGCGCAGGGCGGGGACCGTCTCGCGGGCCACGATTTTGCCCCCGATCGCGGCCTGGATCGGGACCTCGAAGAGCTGGCGTGGGATCAGGGCCTTGAGACGTTCGGCCAGGCGGCGCCCGTGGACCTGTGCCTTCTCGCGATGGACGATCATCGAGAGCGCGTCAACCGGCGATCCGCCCACCAGGACGTCCAGCTTGACGAGGTTCGCCTCCTCGAAGCCGGCGAGCTCGTAGTCCAGTGAGGCGTAACCTTTGCTCCTCGACTTGAGCTGGTCGTAGTAGTCGTGGATGATCTCGCCGAGCGGCATCCTGTAGGTGATGATCACCCGGTCGCCCGGCTCGTACTGCATGTTGAGAAACTGGCCCCGCCGCTCCTGGCTCAGCTCCATCATGTTGCCGACGTAGGCACTGGGCACCACGATGGTGGCCAGCACCACCGGCTCGCTGATGCTCTC
Source organism: Chloroflexota bacterium (assembly GCA_005882775.1). GTDB lineage: Bacteria > Chloroflexota > Dormibacteria > CF-121 > CF-121 > VBDY01. The sequence continues at coordinate 7,445 of VBDY01000048.1, forward strand.
GATCTGGGCCGGGTCGGGTAGGTGGTCGGGGTTGTCGACCGGCACCTCTTCGCCATTTCGGAGTTTGACCCGGTACTCCACAGTGGGCGCGGTGGCGAGCAGGCTGAGGTCGAACTCTCGCTCCAGTCGTTCCTGCACGATCTCCATGTGAAGGAGACCCAGGAAGCCGCAGCGAAAGCCAAACCCGAGGGCGGCTGAGGTCTCGGGCTCGTAGATCAGCGAAGCGTCGTTGAGCTGAAGCTTCTCCAGGGCTTCCTTCAGGTCCTGGTACTGCTCGCTGTCGGTGGGAAACAACCCGGCGAACACCATCGGCGTGACATGGCGATAGCCGGGCAGGGGCTCGGCCGCGGGCCGGGCAGCGTCGGTGACGGTGTCGCCCACTCGCGAATCCCGGACGTTGCGGATGCTGGCGATCAGGTAGCCGACCTCCCCGGCGGAGAGCTCCTCGATCGGAATCCGGTCCGGGCGGAAGATGCCGACCTCGTCGACCTCGAAGGTCTTTCCTGTCTGCATCATCAGGATCCGCATTCCCGGCCGCAGCCCTCCCTCGAGCACCCGGACATAGGTGACCACTCCCCGGTAGGCATCGAACTTGGCGTCGAAGATCAGCGCCTGGAGGGGAGCGGCGGGATCGCCTGTCGGCGGCGGAACCTCTCGCACCACGGCTTCCAGGATCTCCCGGGTGCCGATCCCCTGGCGGGCGCTGGCCAGGATGGCCGTGTCGCCCGGTAGACCCAGGGCTTTCTCGATCTCCTCGCGTACCAGCTCGGGGTTCGCCTGCTGCAAATCGATCTTGTTGATCACGGGCACGATCTTGAGATGGTGCTCCATGGCCTGGTGGGCGTTGGCGATCGTCTGCGCCTCTACCCCCTGTGAAGCGTCCACCACCAGGATGGCCCCGTCGCAGGCCGCCAGAGCACGGGAGACTTCGTACGAAAAATCGACGTGTCCGGGGGTGTCGATCAGGTTGATCTGATAGGTCTTGCCGTCCTGCGCCTGGTAGAGCATGCGCACCGCCTGGGCCTTGATGGTGATGCCTCGCTCTCGCTCCAGGTCGAGCTGGTCGAGCACCTGCTCCACCATGTCTCGGGGCGCTACCGTTCCCGTGAACTCCAGCAGCCGGTCCGAGAGCGTCGTCTTGCCGTGGTCCACGTGCGCAATCACCGAGATGGCGCGAATCAGCGACGTCGGCGTGGGCACGGTGGCCAGTCTACTAATGGGAGCGAATCGGCCGGCCGGCGCTCAGCGCGAGGCTCGAGAGACCCCCCCGAGCGCCTGGCCAAGGTCGCCCAGCTCACGCCGCCCCCCACCCTTCACGCGGTGAGCCAGGACCATGTCGGCCACCTCGTTGATCTGGGGGACCCCGACCTCGGGGATGCCGTGGTAGGCGGCCAGCGCCTGGGCTGCCTTTCGTCCAACCAGGTCCGCCCGATGACCATCGACCTGCAGGCTGACGTTCAGCTCGGCCAGCGCCCGAAGGATTGGGGAGGGCATGACGACCCGGGGGAACCGGACGATCGCATCTGCGATTCGTTGTCCGATCTCCGCGTCCTCCTCCCGGTATCGCTCGCCGAAGCCACTGGGGTCGGCTTCCCACTCCTCCCGCCGCTCCACGATCTGGACTCGCTGGCCGATATCCTTGATCCCCTCCACGTCGACGGTCAGCCCGAACCGGTCCAGCAGCTGCGGACGCAGGTCGCCCTCCTCCGGATTCATGGTCCCGACCAGGATGAAGCGGGCCGGATGCCAGATGGAAATCCCCTCCCGCTCGACCACGTTGACGCCCATGGCGGCGGCGTCGAGCAGCACGTCGACCAGATGGTCGTCGAGCAGGTTCACCTCGTCCACATAGAGGATGTTGCGATTCGCCTCCGCCAGGACTCCCGGCTCGAACCGCCGCTCGCCGCTCTTGATGGCGGACTCGATATCGATGGCTCCGACGACGCGGTCCTCAGAGGCATTGATGGGAAGCTCGACCACCCGCATCCGCCGCCTGGCTCGAGGGAGCTTCTCTCCGCGTGCCAGCCGGTCCCGGCAGTCGGAGCACATCGCCTCGGGCGCATCCGGGTCACAGTGATAGGTGCAGTCGGCGACCACCGTCTGCTCCGGCAAAAGGCGCGCCAGGGCTCGAACCGCCGTGGACTTGCCCGTCCCCTTCTCTCCCCTGATCAGGACGCCCCCGATCGCCGGATGTACGGCATTCAAGACCAGGGCAAGCTTCATCTTGTCCTGCCCCACGATCGCCGAAAACGGATAGACGTACCTTTCCATTACTGCTCTCTCACGTCTGCTCGCACAGTAACGAGACGGGCGGATGCGGCCTGCGACGGCCCGCGGCGCACTCGCGCAAAAAACATAGATGCGCTCGTGTAGCTTGCGCGGGCCTGCAGCCCGCCCGCCCTAAGCTGAAGCTTCGCCAGTTCATGCTGAGTCCTTGCGTAGCATCTCAGAGCGCACCGTGTCCACGATGGCGTTCTGGGACAGATCGAACAGGCCGTAGTAGCGGCCGCCGAGACGTTGCGCCAGGTCGGCGCAGACATTGAATGCGTAGGCCCCATACAGGCTGGTTACCCGGCTTTTTGGATGGCCCGGCTGGCTGCCGAAGTCGCGGGTCGAGTCGATCACCATGGCCCGGACGCTCTCTGCCTTGACCTGGGCTGCCATACGTTGAGCTTCGAGCAACGGCTCCTCGCCGAAGAGGCTGATGTTGCCCCGACCGTCACTGATCAGCACCAGCAACGGGTAAACCTGCGGGTCTCGAAGCCGCTCCGTCTTGATCAGCTTGAGCGAGGTGAGCAGCCCGTGCGTCAATGGGGTGGTACCGCCTATGCTCAGCCGCTCGAGTCGACGCTCCGCCAGGTCGACGCTCGAGGTCGGACGAAGCACCACCCGGGCGTTACGGCCGCTGAAAGCAACCAATGCCACCTTGTCGCGGCGGACATAAGCATGCCGGAGCAGGGAGAGGATGGCGCCCTTGGTGGCGATCATCCGCTGCTCCGCATCCATGGAGGCGCTGGCGTCGACCACGAACACGATCAGATTGCCGGTCTTTCGCTCACGCACCTTCTGACGAAGGTCCCTGGGTTCCAGTTGCAATCGGTTGGCGGCAAGCGGTAACGCCTGCCGCCGGCCTGGTTGGTGCGGCGCGGCGGCTCGGACCGTCGCGTCGAACGCGACATCGGTGACCTTTTCGACCTGGGCGCTGCGGACGTACCGTCCGCGCTTGTTCTGGCTTTTGGTCGACGTCCGCTTGCCCGCCGCCCGCCGTATCAGGCGTTCTCGGGGCAGGTCGAGCTTCTTCACAGGAAATGTGGCCAGCTGGATCACCGTATCGGGCTCGGGCTCGGAGAGATCCGAGGGCTTGGTCAGCTGGGGCTCGGCCGCAGTCCAACCCTGGCTGGAGTCACCGCCCACGCCAGCCTGGCTGATGGGCGAATCGCCATCAGCCGCCTGGGCCTGCGGCAGCGAGGCTTCAGCCTGGATTTGTGCCAGCTGCTCGGCCGCCCGGACCGCCACCTCCTGGAATTGAGCCTGCCGGTCCCCCGGCGCGTCGCGGCGCCGGTGCGAGAGGGCCAGGTCGAGCGCCGCAAGCACGTCATCGAGCTCGACGGCGATCGCGCCCCGCAAAGCCGAGAGCGCACGGGCCGTGTGCGCGACGACAAGGTCGGCGCGGTGCCCAGCCACGTAGCCATCCAGGCAGAGGCGCGCGATCAGCGTCCTGATCGGGACCGGTAGGCTGACCTGGCCAAGGCGGCGGCGAGCCAGAATCAGTTGCTCTCGCAGCCCGGCCTCCGCCGGTAGGGCCGACGCCCGCAGCCCCGCCGGGTCGCGAAAGAACTGGTCCTCGAGAGCGATGATCTTGAGCCGGTCGTCGATGTCGGTAAGAGAGCCGACATCGACGCACAGACCGAATCGATCGAGCAGCTGCGGCCTGAGCTCACCCTCTTCTGGATTCATGGTGCCGACCAGGATGAAGTGGGCGGGATGAGCGACCGAGATGCCTTCGCGCTCCACCACGTTGACGCCCATGGCGGCGGCATCCAGCAGGACATCCACCAGGTGGTCGTCGAGCAGATTCACCTCGTCCACATAGAGCAAGTTGCGGTTGGCTTCGGCGAGCACGCCCGGCTGGAAACGGCGGGTGCCGGACCGGACGGCCACTTCGATGTCGATGCTGCCCACCAGCCTGTCTTCGGAGGCATTGATGGGGAGCTCGACGATCCGCATGGGTAAGCGGGTGACAGGCAGCGGCGCAGTGGCGGAGCGCCGCCGGCACTCGTCGCAGAAGCGGGGCGGTTCCGCGGGGTCACAGCGATAAGGACACCCGTCCACGGCGTCGTAGTCGGGCAGCAGCCGGGCCAGTGCGCGAACGGCCGTGGACTTGGCCGTCCCCCGCTCCCCGCGGATCAGCACTCCGCCGATCATGGGGTCGATTGCGTTCAGCAGCAGCGCACGCTTCATGCGGTCCTGGCCCACGATCGCGGTAAATGGAAAGGTGGATTCGAACGGCATCCTGATCAGAGTCTACCCAGCCAACCAAGCCCCGAAATGGTCCTAGAGGTCGAGCTCCTTGGCGATAATCTCGCGCATGATCTCGTTGGTCCCGGCGCCGATCGGTCCGAGGCGGGCGTCGCGCCAGGCCCGCTGGATCGGGTACTCCATCATGTAGCCGTAGCCGCCGTGGATCTGGAGCGCCTGGTCCGCCACCCGGACGTCCGCCTCCGTGGCCGCGATCTTTGCCATCGAGACTTCCTTGGTGCAGCGGACGCCCTGCGAGTGCAGCCATAACGCGTGGTAGGTCAGGTGCCGAGCCTGCTGGACGGCGAGCGCCATATCGGCGATCTTGTGACGGATCACCGGCATAGATGCCAGAGTCTTGCCGAACTGCACCCGGTTTGCGGCGTACTCCATGGCCAGCTCCAGGCTTCGTTGGGCTTCCTCGACCGCCATGATGGCTATCCACAGACGCTCCCACTGGAAGTTCGCCACCACCATCTGGAAGCCTTCGTTCTCCTTCCCCAAACGGTTGGCAACCGGTACCCGGCAGTCCTGGAACACCAGCTCGGCCGTGTCGGACGCGCGCCAGCCCAACTTCTTGAGCTTCCGCCCGACCGTGAAGCCCGGCGTGTTCTTCTCCACCACCAGTAGCGATAGCCCGTGGTGGCCGCCCTCGGGCGTCGTCCGGGCAAGCACCACCACCAGGTCGGCGTGCACGCCGTTGGTGATAAAGATCTTGGTTCCGTTGAGGATATACGTGTCGCCTTCGCGGCGCGCCGTGCTCTCGACGTGGGCGATATCCGATCCGCCGGAAGGCTCGGTCACGCCAAGCGCCGCCACCAGATGCCCCGAGATGGCCGGCTTCAGCCAGCGCCGGCGCTGCTCCTCTGAGCCGAAGTGGAAGATTGGTGGCGTCGCGATCGCGACGTGCGCCCCGATCCCAGCTGCAACGCCGCCGGAGCCGCATCGACCCAGCTCTTCGAAGAGAACTGCCTCATAGAGGATGCCGGCGCCCGTGCCCCCATATGCCTCCGGGTACTGGAGGCCCAGCAGGTCGAGCGAGCCAAACCGCAAAAAAAGCTCGCGCGGGAACTGTTCCTCCTCCTCCCACTGCTCGACGTTCGGCCGGATCTCCTTGTCGACGAAGCGGCGGACGGTGCCTCGAAACTCTTCATGCTCGGGGCTGAAGAGCACCGACCGCGGAACCGTCATGTCACCCAGTAATTCGCGAACTCCGGATAGCGGGCGAGAGCCTCGGTCGCCACCAGGTTGGGCAATTCCAGGAAGAGCCCACGGGCGTCAGCCACCACCGCGCCGTCGCCGAACTCGACCGCGCCCACCGCGTCGACCGCGCCCTTACGCTGGCGGGCGATCTCGCCCCATACCCGAAGGGGCTGCCCGATGGGCGCCGGCTGCCGGTACCGGATGTCGAGCCGGGCGGTGACCAGCCACTCCCGCCGCAAAGCGCCGGTGCGCGACATGGTCTCGTCCAGGAGGGTGGCGATCACCCCTCCGTGCAGTACACCGGGAAAACCCTGCTGATGCTCCAGTGGAATGAAGTCCGCCATGATCCGATCGCCCTGCCGGCGGAACACCATTTGGAGCCCGCTTTCGTTTCTGTGGCCGCACGCGAAGCAGCGTTGATATGTGGTTTCATCATTAAGTTTGTCCGGATCTTGCACGGGCGTCGTTCAGTCTATCAGCCGATCTGGAGGGAACCACTTCGTTGGACCGCAGGTCTGAAGCGCTCGCGCAGTTGCTCGAGACAGCCCTGTCCGAACGGTTCGCATCACCGGTCATGGAGCTGCTGAGCGTGCTCCCCATCCCTCTCGCCATCCTGCATGCCGGCGACCTTCGCATCTTCGCCATCAACGCCCAGATGGCAGCCCTGGTCGATCGGCCTCCTGCCGACGCTGTTGGACTGCCGATCAGCGAGCTGCTGCCCGCCGCCCATCCGCTCGGGGATCCGCGGCCCTATCACGAGAGCGCCAGCCAGGACCAGGCGGTCGACCGCAACCTGGTGCTCGAGGGAGTCGTGTGGCGCTGGTTCATCCGGCCACTGCGGGGCGACGACCGAATCGTCCAGTACCTGCTGGTGGGCTTGCTGGACGGCGGGCGGGGACCGTCGGAAGGTGAGCTTGGCCGTTTGCGCGAGGTCAATGCCGCCAAGACCGAGTTTCTCAATCTGGCCGCTCACGAGCTCCGAACCCCGCTGGGGGTGATCCATGGGTACGGATCCCTACTCAGTCAGGGAGGGCTGACGGAAGAGCACCAGCGCCTGGCCGGCCTGCGCATTTACCAGAAGGCTCGCCAGCTGAGCCGGCTGATCATGGACCTAACCCTGATCGGCCGGATCGACGAGCTGGCGCCGGGGTTGGCGCGGGAGCCGGTGGACCTGGCCGGTCTGGCCCAGGAGACAGTGGCGGATGTACAGAGGCGCTATCCGGACCTCGCCATCGAAATCGACGCTCGCAAGCCAGCGGCGCCGGCCGAGGGGAGCCCGTACTGGCTGCGCCTGGCCATCCGGGAACTCCTCGATAATGCCGTGCGTTTTCGTCCGGGGCCCACCGGGCGGGTCGATGTGCGGCTCGACGGGGAACTCGGGTTCTGCCGGCTGACCGTCCTCGACGACGGCTTTGGAATCGACCCGGCCGAGCACGGCCGGTTGTGGCGACGGTTCTCCCGGATCGAGACCGACGAAAACCACCACCTGGTGGGCATGGGCATCGGCCTGTACCTGGTCCGGGAGGTAGCCGAAGCCCACCGGGGCCGGGTCTCGGTGGTCAGCCGGCCCGGGGTGGGCAGCGAGTTCACGTTTGAATTACCGACTCCGTAAATCGTCGTTAATCCGGTAAAACGGCGGTATAGTTGAGGGCGTCCTCAGGGACGCTCCCATGCTGAAAGTGCTTGCGCTGCTGACTTTCGGCTACCTGCTGGGATCCGTCCCCTCCGGCTGGCTGGTGATGAAGGTGTACCGGAACCAGGACGTGCGCAAGCTCGGCAGCGGCAATATCGGGGCCGCCAACGTCTACCGAGCCGGCGGGCTCGGCGCCTTTACCTTCACCCTGATCGCAGACGGGCTCAAGGGATTCATACCGGTGCTCACCGGGATTGTCCTTGGCCTGGGGGGCCAGGAGCTGGCGCTGGCCTTGATCGGCCTGAGTGCGGTGGTCGGCCACACCTGGCCGCTTTACCTCGGCTTTCGGGGTGGCAAGGGCGTGGCCACCTCTGGGGGTGTGATGCTGGCCCTGGCCCCGGTGGCATTGATCATGAGCGCTGTGACCTGGCTGCTGATCGTCCGGCTGACCCGCTTTGCCTCTTTGTCCTCCCTGATCGCGGTGGGGGTCGGCTTAGTCAGCCTGCTGGCTCTTCACCTCGCCGGATGGCATGCCTGGCGGCCGGTCGGCTGGTGGGTGATCGCGCTGGGGATCGCCCTGGGCGGGCTTGTCTTCTACCGGCACCGAGCCAATATCGGGCGATTGGCGACAGGCCGCGAGCTGAAGATCACCACGCAAACGTGACGGAGCGAGCCACCCCGGCGGAGCAGCCACGATTTCTCATCTTCGGGGCGGGCGCCGTCGGCTCGCTCATCGGAGCCCGACTGGCCCAATCGGGCTGCGAGGTGACGCTTGTCGGGCGTCCTCAGAATGTCGATGCGGTGGCTCGGGATGGGGTGCGCATGGTGGTCGCCGGGAAGGTCACCAACCAGGCCGTGCGGGCGGCCAGGCAAAACGTGGCGGAGGCCGCCGGCCCATTCGACCATGTGCTCCTCACGGTCAAGGGATACGACACCCTGGACGCGCTGGAGCAACTCGAGCCTGTCCTCCAACCTGGCACCATCCTGGGCAGCTTTCAGAACGGGGTCGGCAATGAAGAGGCGATCGTGTCGGCAGCGGTCGACCAGGCGCTGCTGGCCGGCAGCCTGACCCTACCGGTGAGCATGGACGAGCCAGGCAAAGTCCAGCAGCACTCCAGGCGGGGAGGCATTGCGGTTGCCCCGGTTTCTCCGGAGGTCAACGTGGCACCGCTGGTCCGAAAGCTCGGCGACGCCGGCTTTGCCGCCCGCCGCTACTCGGACTTTCGCGCAATGAAATGGTCGAAGTTGCTGCTGAACATCCTGGGTAACGCCCAGAGCGCCATCCTCGACCTACCCCCTGCGCATGTATTCGCCGACAGCGAGCTGTTCCGTTATGAGCGACTGGCGTTCCGTGAGGCGGTCGCGGTGATGAACCGGATGCGCATCCCGATCGTGCCCCTTCCTGGTTTCTCGGTGCCGATGCTCCGGCGAGTGATGAGCCTACCCGCGCTGCTGGCCCAGATGATCCTCGAACCCCAGGTGGGCGGGGCCAGGGGGACCAAGATGCCATCCCTGTGGTGGGATCTCAAGCGCGGGAAGGGACGAACCGAGGCCCGCTACCTGAACGGGGCGGTGGTCGAAGCCGGAACCCGTTACGACCTGCCCACGCCGGTCAACTCCGTGCTCTGGGCGATCCTGGAACAGATGACCGCCGTCCCCACGGAATGGGACCGTTACCGGCGTGATCCGGTGAGACTCAAGGCCCTGCTCCGGACGGCGACCCGGTTGAACGCAGCCGGGTGAGACGGGGGCTCGACCCTAGGGCTCTTTCGTTTGGGCGAGCGAGGCCTCTGATTTACGTCCCGCCATCAGCAGCGGCACCGCGCCGCGGACGTATTCAGCGCCTGACCCCACGGTCCAGATGACGGCCACCAGCAGCGCCCATACCGGCAGCGTATAGGGGCCGAGCCCGGCCACCAGCCAGCTACCGGGTGCCGACTGAGCCGAAAGGACGCCACCCCGGGAGGCGTCACCGGCAAGCAGCACCAACGTCAGTGATGCAATCGTGATCAGTGTCTTTGCCTTTCCCCAGCCTCCGGCGGGAATTACGATCCCCAGAGCCGCTGCGTAGCTCCGCAGGCCCGTAACCAGGAATTCGCGGGCGATGATGACCGCTGCCATCCATCCGGGTGCGGCGTGAACAGCGGCGAGGGCGACCAGCAGGACGGCGATCAGGATCTTGTCGGCTGTGGTGTCAAGGTATACGCCAAAAGGCGAAACCATTCCAAGCCGGCGGGCGGCCTGGCCGTCCAGGGTGTCGGTGATCGAGGCGGCTACAAACACCAGGAGGGCCAGGAAGAAGCCGAATCGGGATGGCCAGGCAACCAGCACGTAAAGGATGGGCGCCGCCAGGATCCGCGAGAAGCTGAGCAGGTTGGGAGCCGCCCAGAGCGGGGGCATCACCTCAGTCTAGGGGGAGTCAGCTAGCGGCTGACCGTCGCCACCAGCATCCCCAGCACCAGCAACAAGCCGGTATACAGGTGGAGCTTGACGTTCTTCCCCAGGAAGGGCATCAGCTGGTAGGGGCTCTCGTAATGCGCCCGCAGCCCCTCAAATGTCTGGTAAGCGAGCCATGCGGTGAGCAGAGCGAGCAGCGTGGGCCAGGGGAGGATGCGCAGTACCACGCCGAGAATGATCACGACGTAGGTCGCGGCAACGCTGGCGACATATCCAAGCAGCACCGCGTCCTTCGGCATTCGTACCACCAGGGTTCGCTTGCCGGCCTTCGCATCCGCCCCCCGGTCCGGGATCTCGTTCGCGTACAGAATAAGCATCACCAGGAGGCCGACCGGAATCGAAAGGACCAGGGGCCGCAGAGCGTAATGGCCAGTCTGCACGAAGTAGGCACCCAGCGTCATGATCGGGCCAAATCCAAGCGCGACGCAGAGCTCACCAAGGCCTCGGTGCACCAGGCGCAGCGGCGGCGCGGTGTAGAAGTAGCTGATCAGGACGCCGGCGACGCCGACCCAGAGAAGGCCAGGCCCGGTCGCCAGTACCAGGAT
>VBDY01000049.1 GCA_005882775.1 Chloroflexota bacterium
TCCAGCGGCGCGACCTCGGTCACGATCGGCGCGTCGAATACCTTAGCCTTGTTCAACTGGTCGATGTATGCCTCGGCCACCCGCTTCTGCTCACCGTCCGCGTAGAAGATTGCCGAGCGGTATTGCCGGCCCACGTCGGGTCCCTGACGATCGCGTTGAGTCGGGTCGTGGGCGATGGAGAAAAAGACCTTGAGGATCTGGCCGTAGGTTATCCGGCTCGGGTCGTAGACGACCTCGACGGCCTCGGCGTGGTCCGTCGTTCCACTCGAGACCGTCTGATAATCGGCGGTCTCGGCTGAGCCGCCCGCATACCCCGACTTGACAGACGAAACCCCCTCGAGGTTCTTGTAAACAGCCTCCACGCACCAGAAACAGCCCCCGGCCAGGACCGCTCGGCTCTGCCCAGCCTTGTCGGCAAGCGTGGAGTCGACCGCGGGGTCAGGAAAGTCTTCAGGTGATACGCGCGCCATCGACTCATTCTACTTAGCGCGGATAACTGTCAGGACGACGTTTCCTGTCTTCTGCTCCGTCTCGACGTACCTCGTCGCCTCAACCACGTCCTCCAGCGGGTAGCGCCTGTCGATGACCGCCCGGTACTTTCCCGCATCGATGAGCCCCTTGATGAGGAGGATGTCCTTCTTCGTCGGCATTGAGCTGGGGAACCTCACTTTCTTGTGGCCGATGCCCCAGGGACGCAGCGCCAACAGGAGATTCCGGAACCCGTCGGTTGCCAGGTAGCTGCCGCCCGGTTTCAGCGAGCCTCGGCACCGCCGGAACGAGTGCTTGCCGACGGCGTCGAAGATGACGTCGTAAGTCGCGCCGTTCTTGGTGAAGTCTTCCTGGGTGTAATCGATCACGGCGTCCGCTCCGAGCGATTTCACGAGTTCAAGGTTCTTGGTGCTGCACACCGCCGTCACGTCGGTTTCGAAGTACCTGGCAAGCTGCACCACGGCGGTGCCGATGGACCCTGACGCGCCGTAGATGAGGATCGTCTGTCCTTTCCTGAGATGCGCCTGTCTCAGGCATGACAGAGCATTGAAAGCTCCGTCGCAGATTGCCGCCGCCTGCTCGAAGCTCATTGCGGTCGGCTTGTGCGCGAGTCGCGCGTTCTCGCGCATGCAGACGAATTCCGTGTGCGTACCGAACCCGAGCCCAGTTGCACCGAAGACGTGGTCGCCCACGGCGAACTCGTTGACGGTAGCGCCGACGGCTTCGATCACTCCCGCCAGCTCGCTGCCGAGGATCCGCCGCCTCGGTCGACGGATACCAAAGACGATACGGCTGATCAGCGAGACCGCCAGACCGCTGCGTCGGTTGGCTTCACGTGTGGCGCAATCCAATCGGTTGACCGTCGTGGCGTGAATCCTGACGAGAACCTCGTCCTCTTTTGGGACGGGCCGATCCACTTCTTCGAGGCGCAGGACGTCGGGTGGACCGTACCGGTCATAGACAACAGCTCTCATGAGATATTCCTGAGGCGGCCGGTTCTACCCGTGGATGATTCAGCTGAGGCTGAATGGTGGATACTGATCGGTCACCAGCACAAAGGCGTAGCCGCTTACCCGGTTGCTCCAGCGGAGTACGCCTACGACGAAGTCAAAGAGACTCCGAGGGTACGTGCCCGTGAAGAGAATGGCAAACCAGGCGACGATTACCGCTATCACGGCTCCTATAGCTAGAAAGACGAGAACGACATAGTGGGGGATTGCGAGCAACCACTTGACCAGGGGCAACCAGCGGTTCAACTGACGAGCATCCGGATAAGCGAAGTTCAGGTGGACGGCCTGCTCCTCATCGGTTGATGGATAGCGATCGTCGAGCAGGGCCAGATACGCCGTCACGCGGTTTGAGAAGCGGAGGAGATTGAGGTTCCAGTCGAACCACCATCGCGGATACTTCTGACGGAACACAATCATCAGGACTAGCGGTAGAAAGAGCAGCCCGCCTCCGCTTGCCAGTGTGTATGTTGCCGTGCGGCTGCTGGCGTGAAGCGTCTCGCCAGATAGCGTCCCCAGGACGATAAGAATCGGGATCGCCACGAAGATCCGGAAGGCCGTCGTGAGCCGATCGAGTGGTCGGGCTGGGAAGTCGACGTCGAACTGCACCGGGTAGCTGCCTTGCATGTAGCTCCTCCTCGCCGAGTTATGCCCAAATTCGTATTCTGACTCGCCCACTCATTCCGCGTGCAGGAGCTCGACCACGTTCGGGCGAGTCGCCCACTAAGGCTGTAATTCCCTGCAAGCCTTCGCCCAGGTTGGCCGTTTCACCCGAATGAACAACGAGACGAACCGCGACCTGGCCCGGATTCTGGCCTTCGCCGCGACTTATCTGGAAGAGCGAGGGAGGGCGAGGTTCACATTTGGAGGTAAGGCAGGAGGGCCCTTGTGCCCTGCCGCCGCGATCGCGCTGGCCCTTGGATTCAACCCTCGCCGGATTGGCCGAGGATGGTTCTTCTCGATTCCCAATGAGGTCCATCGCTCGGTAGGGACTCTGATTCTTCGCACCGGCCTCCTGAACAACTTGCCGGTCCCGGAGAATCCCTATGGCCGCCGGAAGCTAAGGCCCGCACGCATGTCGCCTTATCGTGCCGTGAAGGAGCTGGCCAGGTGGAGCGACGACAAGACCCTTGACACCCTGATTGTTGGAGCGATGCGCCGGCGCGCGAGCGAGCTTTCGACCAGCGTCGGGACCCCAGCCAACGGCATCGGGATCACCGTCCTGCTGCCGCGCTAAAACCCAAGCCGATCCGAGGCGAAGCTGTCTGGCGGAGCCTACCCTTTACGGTGCCTTGCATCCTACGGCTGGCGGGTAACGTTAGGCGATGCAAAAGCGGCGTAGCCGGATTAAGCGCCAGCTTCCCAGCGTCGCGGAAATCGCACGGTTTGCGGGACCCGCATTCACGCCGAAAAGAGCGGCGCTCTGGGAGCGGGTGCTTACGGTGGCGGACTTCCGCCGGCTGGCCAAACGTCGAACGCCCCGGCCGGTTTTCGACTATGTGGAGGGCGCCGCCGAACAGGAACTCAGCGTGCACCGGTCGGTGCAGGCTTTTGAGCGTGTGGTCTTCCACCCGCACGTGCTACGCAATGTCGGCTCTGTCGAACCGTCGACGACTATTCTGGGCCGCCGGGCGGCACTGCCGATGGTATTGGCGCCCACCGGCTTCACGCGAATGATGCGAACCGAAGGCGAACCCGCGGTGGCGCGCTCGGCGGCTCGCGCAGGTATTCCGTACGCACTTTCGACGCTCGGCACCACCTCAGTTGATCGGCTGCGCTCAGAAGCCCCCGATACCGAGCTTTGGTTTCAGCTCTATCTTTCGCGTGATCACGGCCGCAGCCGAGAACTGCTGGATCGCGCGAAAGCAAGCAGTTATACGACGCTTGTTGTCACGGTCGACGTGCCGGTGGCCGGAGCGCGCCTTCGCGACTCCTACAACGGGTTGACCTTGCCGCCCACGCTTACCCTGCGCTCCCTCATCGCGATGGCGGCGAAGCCGCGCTGGTTGTTTGACACCCTGACGACCGAACCGCTCGCATTCGAGGCCCTCGGCGCGGGCAAGGACCTTGTGAGCTTGTTCAAGAACGCGTTCGACCCTGGCGTCACCTTCGCCGATCTCGAGTGGCTGCGCGCTCAGTGGCGCGGTTCATTGGTGGTCAAGGGGATTCAGCGGCTCGATGACGCGCAAGCGGCCATCGCAGCGGGTGTCGATGCGATCGCGGTTTCGAACCATGGCGGCCGTCAGTTGGACCGTGCCGCCACGCCTTTGACGCTCTTGCCAGAGGTGGTCGACGCGATCGGCGGCAAGGCGGAAGTGTTTCTGGACGGCGGCGTTCGTTCAGGCGCGGACGTAGCTGCGGCAGTCGCCCTAGGGGCCCGGGCGGCATTCATCGGTCGTCCGTATCTCTACGCGCTGATGGCCGGAGGCGAGTCAGCCGTGGACCACCTCCTGAAGCTGTTCGCGGACGACTACGTTCGCACCCTCAAGCTCCTCGGCGTGTCGCGAACGGTGGATCTGTCTTCAGATCTCGTAACGGCTTCCTAACCCAGATGGTCGCCAGCGACGAGCTCAACTCTGGCCGAATTCAAGACTGGCGGGGGCGCGACGGGAACGATCCGTCCGCTGACATCGCCAAGGATGCCGGCCGTCGGTTTTGAAGACCGCGGGGCCCACCTGAGCCCATGCACCCCCGCGCGGACTGAACGTTACAGGACGGCGTCGATCTTCTGCCGGAGGTTCGCCTTGGGCTGGTAGCCGACGATCCGTTGGGCGGGCTTGCCACCGCGAACCACATCCAGTTCGCCGATCACGATTTGGTCGGCATATTCCAGCGCCAGCTCTTCGATGACCGGTTTCAGGGCCTTGCAGGGGGCGCACCAGGTGGCCCAGAAGTCGACGAGCACGGGGCGTGCGGCGCCGGCCACGGTTGTCTCGAAATTCTGGTCGGTTACCTGGACGAGGTTCTTACTGGTCACATCCAACTCCTGGGTCTCATGTGGTCTTCTTCTCTTCCTTTGCTTTGGCCGGTGGTGGGCTGGGCTTGGCGCTTCCGTCGGGCGTGGAGCTGGTCTCGGTCTTGGCCGTTTCCGTTTTGGACGCCTCCGTTTTGGCCGTCTCCCCCTTGGTCGGCTCGGGTTTGCTGGACGTCTCCGAGCTCGAGCCCCCGCGGGAATCCGTTTTGTAGAATCCCTGGCCCTTGAAAATTATGCCGACTGGATAGAACACCCGGGTGGCTGGTGCGTCGCATTCGAGACATCGGATCAAGGCAGGGTCCGTGATCCGTTGCTGGACCTCGAAGTGGTGCCCTCGGCTGCAGCGATACCCGTAGATCGGCATGGCCGCTCTACGTTATACCCCGCCGCCGAAGCCCAGGAAACCTCAGTTGATCCAGAGCTTGCTTTTCGGGCGGGACTGCTCCGGCGCGGGCTCGGCGAAATCGCCGGGCTGCAACAGGCCGCTTTGCATCATCTCGGCGACCCGGTCGAAGAAGGCCCCGTCCGCCTCGTCGGACGCCGCCATCAGCGAGCTCGGCGATTCCGCCAGATAGCGCTGCACCGCCTCAGAGATGATCTCGCTCCGGCTCTGCGGCGAGCGCTCGGTGACTCGGTTCAGCGCGCTCAACAGCTCGTCCGGCATGTAGATGATGACCCTCTTACCGCCCATGAATCCCAGCATACTATCGATTCCCGGCGCGGGAGAGCAAGCCAATTGGCCTCACAAAAATGAAACAAAGCAAACGACGAAATGGTTGGCTCAGACGGTGTGAATCCGGATGGCCGGGCTGAGCGGGTTGAAGACCACGCCCGAGAGGGGTTTCGGGTAGAAATAGGTCGATTTCTGGGGCATCACCTCACCCGCCCGGGCTACGGCGAGTACGTCGGAAATCCGGGGAGGCCGCAGCAGGAACGCCGCCTGCGCCTGCCTCCGATCCACCTGGTCCATCAAATAGCCGGGATTCCGCGAATAGGAAAGGTGGAGCTCGCTATCAAGGATGCCCTCGTGGAGGCCGAGCTCTCGTTCGAACACCTCCCGGTGCAGAGCGACAACATCCAGCGCGCTCTCTGGGCTGTCCGTCTCGGCCACCCGGGGAAGATCGAGCGTCCACAACCCGGCGGCGCTGGCGAAGCCGATGCGGTGCCCCGCAACCTCCGCCTCCATGGCCGCCAGGAGAGACCGCCGATCATGCATCTCCCGGACGGTCGCCCGGCCGCGTAACCGTTCGATGAGCGCCCTCGCATCGAACCCGTTGAGCCCACGGAGCAAGCGGTGGGTGGGGAGGATCATCAGGCCCGGGTCGTCGGTTGCCACGAGCAGCATCAAGACGAAGTTGAAGGCAGCATCGGGCGGCGCCTGCGGATGCGCAAGCCGCTGCCGGTTCCTGAAGTTGAGCGCGGTCTCGTAACGATGGTGGCCGTCAGCGATGAATAGGGTCGAGGGCTGCAGGGCAGTCGCCAGGGCCTGAAATTCTTCCGTCCCGCGGACACACCAAACAGTGTGCCCTTCGCCGCCCTCGGTTGTGATGGTGAAGCGCGGGGTCCGCTCTGCTGTCGCGCGCAGGATCGTGCGCACCGCACTTGATGGGTCCTCGTAGAGCGCAAACACGGGGCTCAGGTTGGCTTCCACCGCCTGGGTCAGTGAAAGCCGGTCCGCCTTGGGCCGTGCATGGGTGCGCTCGTGGCCAAGCACGCTGGTGCCAAGTGGCTCGAGCTCCACCACGCATAGGAGGCCGGTCCGCGATCGTACCTCCTCCGAGCCAGGCACGGTAAAGGTCTGCCGGTACGTGTAGAGGCACGGGCTTGGCTCGGACTTCAGGACGCCGGTTCGGAGCCACTCCGCAAAGAACCCTGCGGCACGTGAGTATTTGTTGTCACCGGGATGGTCGCTCGCCCTGACCTCGCCCGCGATCAGCCGCACGACATTGCGGGGATCCTGCCGGTAGTAGCGCCGCTGATCGTCCGCAGTGATGACGTCGTAGGGCGGAGCTACGACCTGGGCCAGGTCCACTTGCTCCGAGTCGTAAAGAATTCCCTGGAATGGGCGGACGGTCGCCAGAAGGATCTCCTATAGAACGACGGACTGGACGTCGGCCATGCCCGGGATCCGCCGGATCTCTTCCTGCACTTCCTCAGGAACGGGCTCGTCAACCGAAAGGATCATGACGGCATCGCCTCGCGGGCGGTTCCGGCCCACCTGCATGCTGGCGATGTTGATGTTCCTTCGCCCAAGTAGCGTACCAATCGCTCCGATCACCCCCGGCCGGTCGGCGTGCCAGCTCATGAGAAAGCTTCCCTCCGGGACCAGGTCGATCCGGAAATCGTCGAAGTAGACGATGTGGGGTTCGTTGAGCAGGAGGGTAGCCGCCACCCGGTTGCTTCCGTGTTCGCCCGACCCTTGCAAGGTGATCAGGTTCGAGAATTCGCTCGGCCGGGTGTTGCGCTGCTCGACCACGGTGATGCCGTGCGCAGCGGCCACGGTACGCGCGTTGACCGGGTTTACCCTGTCTTCGCTAAAGCGGCTGAGGAAGGCGGTGAGGACCGAAGCGGTCAGGATGGAGCAGTCGTATCCGGCAATCTCCCCCTGGTAATCCACCTGCAGCCGGGTGGCGGGCAGCCGGGCGACCCTGGCGAAGAAGCGACCGATCCCTTCCGCCACCCCCAGGTACGGACGCAGAAATGCCATCTCCTCGGGCACCAGGACCGGAGCATTGAGCGCAAAGCGGGGCAGGCCGCCTTCGAGGACCGCCAAGACCTGGTCGGCCACTTCGACCGCCACGCTGATCTGCGCTTCCTCGGTGGAGGCGCCGAGGTGAGGCGTGGTGATCACCTGTGGGTGGGTCAGCAGAGGATTTTCTCCTGGTGGCTCCTGCTCGAAGACGTCGAGCGCGGCGCCTGCCACCCGGCCGTCGCGGAGTGCCTCCCATAGAGCGCGCTCATCAACGACTCCGCCACGGGCTACGTTGATCAGACGCAGCCCAGGCTTGGCCTGCGCCAGCGAACGGGCATTGATCAGGTGGTGGGTTTGAGGGGTCAGAGGCACGTGAAGGCTGACAAAATCGGCCTCCGCCAGCACCTGGTCAATCGAGCGGGTCTTGACGTTGAGCTGCGCCGCCCGCTCCTCCGAGACGACGGGATCCGCGGCGATCACCTGCATGCCGAATGCCTGGGCGCGTCGCGCCACCTCGCTGCCTATGTTTCCCAACCCGATCACCCCCAGGACCTTGTCGCGGAGCTCGGTGCCGACGAACCGGGCCCGCTCCCAGCGCCCGGCTTTGACCGCCTGGTCCGCCTGCGGGACATGGCGGGCGAGGGCAAGCATCAGGGCAAGCGTGTGCTCGGTGGCTGCGACCGTGTTGCCCGACGGCGCATTTACTACGAGCACCCCGAGACGGGTGGCGGCGGCCATATCGATGTTGTCGACCCCCGCGCCCGCCCGACCGATCACGCGCAACCGCTTGCCGGCTTCGATGACTTCGGCCGTGACCCGGGTCTCGCTGCGAACGACCAGAGCTTCGTATTCGGGAATCCGTTCGCGCAATTGCGCGGGCGACTGGCGCAGGTGAACATCGACCTCGGCCCGCTCCCTGAGCCTGAGGATCCCGGCTTCGGCGATCGGGTCCGCTACCAGGACGCGGGCCATAGCCTCAGGCGACAAGCGTCGTATCGGGCGCCCGAATCACGCCTTCCACCGCCGCCACCGCGGCACCGGCATCGAATCTGTGTCCGTGATCACGCAGGCCCGCTTCCAGCGCGCTCGCGGTAGCCACCACATCCTGCTCGGTTACTGCTCCGAGGTGACCTATACGGAAAATCTTGCCGGTGAGGTGACCCTGGCCGCCCGCGACCACCAGCCCGTATTTCTCCCTCCAGGTCCGCAAGAGGTCCTTGCCGGCGTCGCCCTGCAACGCCTCCGGGAGGTAGACGGCGGTAACGGTCGGTGAGGCAACCTCCGGCTGGGCGAGGAGACGAAGACCCAGAGCACCGACCGCCGCTCGAAAGGCGGCGGCCAGGCGCTGGTGCCGGCGGAAGATCGATGGCAGGCTTTCCTGGCGCATCATCTGTAGTGCTTCGCGGACGCCGAACATGATGCTGATCGCCGGAGTGGTGAAGGTCGCCCCCTGGGCTTGCATCTTCCGGGCCCGTTCCCAATCGAAGTAGAACCGCGGCGCCGTTGCTTTGCCCTGGCGGGTCCACGCCGCCTTGCTGACGCTGACCATGGTCAACCCGGGAGGCGCCATCCAGCCCTTCTGGGAGGCCGTGATGGCTACATCGACGCCCCAGGAATCTACCGGCAGGTCGATGGAGCCGATCGAGCTCACGCCATCCACGACGAGAAGACGGCCGTGCCGCCTGACCACCTGGGAAATCTCACCAAGCCGGTTGGTCACGCCGGTGGAGGTCTCATTGTGTGTAACCAGCACCGTCGTGATCTCGGGCTCTTTGGCGAGGATCTCGTCGATGTCTTGAGGGTCGGCGGCCTCGCCCCAGGGCACGCCATATCGGACCACCTGAGCGCCAAAGGCCTCTGCCAGGTCGGCGAAACGCTCGCCGAAGGCGCCGATCACCGGAACCAGCACCCGTTCATTCGGGGAGAGCAGATTTGCGGCCGCGCTCTCCATGCCACCGGTGCCGGAGGCGGGGAAGACCAGGATGTCGTTGGAAGTCTGGAACGCCCACTGCAACCCGGAGACCACATCAGCCAGCAAGGCTTTGAACTCCGGGCCACGGTGGTTGATCATGGGTGCGGCCATGGCGCGCTGAACGCGCTCCGGGATGGGCGTCGGGCCAGGCGTACGCAGCTGAGGACTGAAATTCATGCGCCCTAGCTTACCTTCCGTCCCGGTTCAGCGACCGCTCAAAATCGGCGAAGCCCTGTGCGACGCCGGCGGACGTTGCGGCGACGGACGGGCTGGGCCCGAAGTGACCGGCGAGCCCCGCGCGCGACCACCCATAGGATCAATGTGCCTCCGATGATCAGCCCCCAACGGACCGATTCCGCACCCCGATCCCCGGCCTTGGAGACGCGAGCGGCGGTTTCCCGTTGGGATGCCTGAAGCGCCTCGGCGCGTACGATCTGGATCCGGGTGGCCTCGATCGCAGGGTCGGCAGCCAGCATCCCGCGGTAGACACCGGCAGCGATCGCGGCCCTGAAGTCGTCCCGCTCCAGCAGCTGAGCCTCGCGCGCATTGGTGAGGTACGCCGGCTCTACCGTAGCCGTCGGGATGGTGGAGCGCACCCAGAGCTCAGGCTTGATGGCCACCCCATCGTCGACAATGCCGAAGGCCTTCAGACTGTGCGCGAGCCCTGACTCGATCGACTGGGCGAAGAGAATGCTCTCCGGCTTCGGGTAGAAGACGGTCGTGCCGTTGATGGCCGGGTCACCATCAAAGGCGTTGACGTGCATGCTGATGAACATCCGGGCTCCCGAGCCCTGGACTACAGCCCAGCGGTCCGCGATCGACATGTATCGGTCCGCAGTCCGTGTCATCACAACCTGGACCCGCTCCTGTTCGAGCAACTTGCGCAGACGGAGCGCCAGGTCGAGGGTGATGTCCTTCTCCATGACCACCCCAACCACCACACCCGGGTCCCAGAGACCATTCGGATCGCTGGTCACGCTCCCACCATGACCTGCGTCAATCGCCACCAGGTAGGGAGCGGGCAAGGGAGAAGCGGGCTCTGCAGCACTGGCCCGAGCCG
Source organism: Chloroflexota bacterium (assembly GCA_005882775.1). Taxonomy (GTDB): domain Bacteria; phylum Chloroflexota; class Dormibacteria; order CF-121; family CF-121; genus VBDY01. The sequence continues at coordinate 10,195 of VBDY01000049.1, forward strand.
CCGGCAAGGACGTGAGCAAGACGACCCCGGCCGCGAGCACGGCCAGGAGGCGCGGGACACGCAACTCCCCAGAGTATAAACGCCTCCCCGAGGCGCCTCCCCTGGTGCTAGCGCCCGGCCTTGCTAACGCTGATCGGCGGTGTAGGGCAACAGCGCGATGTGACGAGCACGCTTGAGCGCCGTCGCCAACCGACGCTGATGCCGGGCGCAGGTCCCGGTCACCCGACGGGGCAGGATCTTCCCCCGCTCGCTGACGAAGCGACGCAGGCGGGAGACCTCCTTGTAGTCGATCAGGTGTACCTTCTCAGCGCAGAAGTTGCAGACCTTCTTGTGCGGCTTTCGGTCGCGCTTCTCAGTGGTTGGCGGCATCTCAGGCTAGAACGGGATGTCCTCGGGATCCACATCCCGCGAAGCATCCTCTGGCTGCGCACCCAAACCGGCAGCAACCGGCTCCGCCGCCGGGGCTTCCCGGGCTTGACCCTGACCCTGACCCTGGCTCTGGGACCGCGGCTCGAGGAACTGGACCTCGGTGGCGTTGACCTCGGTGGTCTTGCGCTTCTGGCCGTCCTGGCCCTCCCACGACCGGGTCTGCAGGCGTCCCTCGATGTAGACCAGGCTGCCCTTGTGCAGGTACTGACCGGTGATCTCGGCCAGGTTCCGCTTGCCGATGTTCCAGACCACCACGTTGTGGTAGTCGGTGTACTCCTTCTTCTCGCCATCCGGGCCTTGCCCGTAACGGTTGGTCGCCAGGGAGAAGGTCGTTACCGGGGCACCGCTCGGGGTGTACCGCATCTCGGGATCGCGCGTCAGTCGACCGATCAGCATGACTTTGTTCAGGTTCATGATTTTCCCTCTTCCTGTCGAACCAACAGATGCCGAAAGACGGTGTCGGAGATCTTCAGGACGCGCTCGACTTCCTGGACCCGGCCGCGATCCAGCTCGAACTCAGCAACCACATAGTGGCCCTCGCGCTGGTCCTTGACCGTGTAGGCGAGCCGCCGCTTGCCCCAGGGGGTTACCTTCTTGACCTGGCCCCCATTCGTCTGAATCAGCTGGCTGACCTTTTCGATCTCCTGCTGAACGGCGTCATCGTCAAGCTCCGGCCGGACAATGTACATCAGCTCGTACGCCAAACGCACAACCTCCTTCCCATGGAATTGCCCCGGCTATGGGCAACAGCCGGCAGCCGGAGCAGGAAAGCGCTGGTAAGTCTAGCAAAAGAAGAGCGGTCGCCCCGCTGGGCGACCGCTTCGGAGGGAAACCAAAAATTGCGGGTGCCCGAGCATGACCCGCTGTCGGTCGATATCGTCCCCTTCCCGTGCTAATTGCAGTGTACGAGCTTTATACCCATACTATCATATCATCAACCGCGGCGCGTATAACGCGGAAAATCCGTGTCGCCGGGGTGGTGGTCGGCGGGGGACTCGAACCCTCGACCTCTTGGATGTGGGCCAAGCGCTCTAACCAACTGAGCTAGCCGACCTTAGACCTCGTGATTTTAGAGGGTGGCCCGCTGGCCCGGGCGAGGGCGCGGGTAACGGCTTCCGCCGCCTCCATTGGGAGATAGCGGGTCGCCTCGGCCATCAAGGCGTCAGCGCGCTCAGGCGGGAGCTTGCGACGTACTACCTCGAGCTGCTGGTCGACCAGGTCAGCCATTACCTGGGAGAGCTCCTGGCGGCGCCGACGCCGAAACAGCTCCTGCTGGGCCGGGTATCCGTTGCCGAAGCTGACCGGGAATCCGATCCGTTGCAGCTCCGCGAGATCCCGAAACACCGTTCGCTCGCTGACCTGAAGGGTCGCGGCGAGCTCGGCAGCCCGGATCCCGGGGCGTACCGTGGCAGCCGACAGGATGACCAGCAGGCGCCGCAAGCGAGCCGCCGAGTCCACGTCGCTCAACGTAGCATCGCGCCGATCCGGCTGCAATCGACGCGCCCGGCACGTTTCTCGGTGTCGCCTCGCGGGTACACCTACCACGGAGCCCCTGACGACTCATCTAAAATTGTGAAGAACGGAATGGCAAAAGAGAGCAAGGACGGGAAGACCAAGGCCCCTAAAGAGGTTCGGCCTACCGAGGCACCGGCTGCCGAAGCCGAGGCCAGTGGACCGAAGGCGCGTACCGCGATCGACGATGTGATCGCGGCCATTGAGTCGGCCCGGGACAAGGTCATGGCCGACGAGGTCAAGGGGCTGACCAAGCTCGGGATTCCGCGCGCGATGGCGTACCAGATGGTCGCCGCCCGCTTCCACCAGAACGTGGTCACCGACGGCGAGAGCGGTGGACCAGAGTTCGAAAACAGCCACTGGACCGATAGGTAACGTCCCGGTCTCTCCAGGAGACGGGGTGCTTTCGGTTGCCGGGGCCCGCGATCGTATCCTGGCGAAAGCGCGAGTCCTGGAAGCCAAATCCCTTGACCTGGGCGCAGCTCTCGGACGCGTGCTGGCCGAAGACGTCAAAGCCGCGGGGCCTGTCCCCCCTTTTCCCAACTCGGCAATGGACGGATACGCGGTTCGCGCCTCAGACGTCGAGCGAGCCAGCCCGTCCGATCCAGCGCGGCTGAGAGTCCTGGGCGAGGTGCGGGCCGGCTATCCTCCGGCGCAGTCCGTGGCGCCGGGCACAGCCATCCGAATCATGACGGGAGCGACCATCCCGGACGGAGCCGACGCGGTGGTGCGGGTCGAGGACACCAGCGAAGCCGACGGAACGGTTGACATACGCGCCGCGGTCGGGCTCGGGACGAGCGTCCGCCGCGCGGGCAGTGATCTGGAGCCGGGCGACGTGATCGCTCGCGCCGGGCAGCTGGTCACCCCGGGATTGATCGGCGTGATCGCGGCCGCCGGCCGGGGTTCGGTCCGCTGCATCCGCCGACCCGTGGTGCTGCTCCTGACCACCGGCGACGAGCTGCGCGACGCCGGCGAAGCGCTTGAGCCGGGCCAGATCACCAACACCAACCGCTACAGCCTGCGAGCGGCCATCGAGGAAACGGGGGCCCTGGTCCAGGATGGCGGCGTCGCGCGCGATGACCGGGAGGACCTGACGGCCCGGCTCGAGCAGGCCCGGCGGGTCGACCTGGTTGTCAGCACCGGCGGCGTGTCGATGGGCGCCTATGACCTGGTCCGGCCGCTGCTCGAGGATCGGGACGCCGTCGACTTCTGGCAGGTCGCTCTCAGACCCGGCAAGCCTCTCGCATTCGGCTCGATTCACGGCGTTCCCCTGATAGGCCTCCCCGGGAACCCGGTCTCAGCCCTGGTCGGCGTTGAGCTCTTCGTCAGGCCGGCTCTCCTCAAGATGCAGGGACGCACCGATCTGCTCCGTCCCCGGGTGGCGGCTATCACCGACGAGCCGCTCAGCAGCCCGCCGCACCTCGAGCAGTACTTCCGGGGGATCGCGCGGAGCGAATCCGGAAAGGTCCGGGTGCGGTTGACGGGTGACCAGGGCTCGCACGTCCTGCGGTCGATGGCCGAGGCCAACTGCCTGGTCATCGTCCCGCCCGGGGTGGGCGAGATTCCGGCTGGGGCGGGGGTCGAGATCATACCGCTCGCCCCCATCGCAGAAGTTCCGACCTGAGTTTCGTTATCTTTAAGCACTGTCGCCTGAAGGTTTGCCCTTAGGGCAGCGAGGAATGGGGAGAGTCGACCCGCAGAAGATCCGGAACGTCGCGTTGCTGGGCCACAGCCACGACGGCAAAACCATGCTGGCTGAAGCCATGCTGTTCGCGGGCGGCAGCATCGAGCGGCTGGGCAAGCCCGAGGCCGGCAACACTACCCTCGATTTCGAGCCCGAGGAAATCAAACGAAAGATCTCCATCGGGACTGCGGTTGCCCACCTGACCTGGCGCGACCACAAGATCAACCTGCTGGACACGCCTGGCTTCCAGGACTTTGTCGGCGAAGTCATAGGCGCCCTCCACGCTGCCGAGGGAGCATTGCTGGTCGTGGGTGCCAGCGCTGGGGCTGTGGTTGGCACTGAGCTCGCCTGGCAACAGCTGCGGGCGCGCAGGTTACCAACCCTGCTTGTGGTCAACAAGATGGACAAAGAAAACGCCGACTTCTGGAAGGCGCTCGACAGCATGCGCGAGTTCTCGCCCAGACCAGTGGCGATCCAGGCACCGATCGGGCTCGAGGCCGGCTTCAAAGGAGTGGTCGACCTGCTGGCACGCAAGGCTTACGAGTTCGACGCCCAGGGGCGGCCGAAGGAGGTGCCCGTCCCGGCCGATTTCAAGGGCGAGCTGGAGCAAAGGCGATCCGCCCTGGTCGAGGCGGCGGCCGAAACCGACGATGCGCTCCTGGAGCGCTACCTGGAAAGTGGCGAGCTCTCAGATGCCGACGTGACCGCGGCCCTGGCAAAGGGGGTCGCGAGCGGCGATATCGTGCCCGCGGTCTGCACCGCCGCCGCGAGGTCGATCGGGGTGGGCACCCTCCTCGACGCCATCGTGGATCTGCTGCCGTCCGCGGCGACGCACCAGGTCGGCGCGGTGAACGCCCGGACCGAAAGCGCTGAAGCCCTCAAGACCGACCCGTCGGGACCGATGGCCGCGCTGGTTTTCAAGACCACGGCCGATCCGTTCGTTGGTCGGATCAGCTACGTCAAGGTCCTCTCCGGGACCCTGACGCACAACCTGCCGATCGTCAACGCATCGCGCGACACCCCGGAGCGTCTGGGTGCTCTCGGCTTTCCCAAGGGCAAGTCCCTGGAAGCCACCACCGAGGTCGGCGCCGGTGACATCGCCGGGATCAGCAAGCTGCAAAACACATCGACTGGTGACACCCTGGCGGGGCGCGACCATCCAATCCGGATCCCCCCGATCGACTATCCGGATCGGACCTACAGCGCCGCAGTCACCGCCAAGACCAAAGCCGACGAGGAAAAAGTCAACGCAGCCCTGGTCAAGCTGGTCGATGAGGACCCGACCCTGTCGCTGGTGCACGAACCCAGCACCAAGGAGACGGTGCTTCAGGGGGTCGGCGACGTCCACCTCGACGTCGTGCTGGAAAAGCTCAAGCGGAAGTACGGCGTGGAGGCGGCTCTCCAGGTGCCCCGCGTGCCGTACCAGGAGACCATCACCGGCTCCGCCCGGGCGGAGAAGAAGTACAAGAAACAGTCAGGCGGCGCGGGCCTTTACGGGCACTGCGTGATCGAGATCGCCCCGGTCCCCCGGGGGACCGGGTTCGTCTGGGAGGACAAGATCTTCGGCGGCTCCATCCCGCATAACTTCCGCCCTTCGGTCGAGAAAGGCGTCAAGGAGACCATGGAGCAGGGCGTACTCACCGGTAACCCACTGGTCGACATCAAGGTCCGCCTGGTGGACGGCTCGACCCACGCGGTGGATGGGAAGGATATCGCCTTCAAGCTTGCCGGCGCCATGGCCATGCGCCAGGCGGTCATGGACGCCAAACCGGTCCTGCTGGAGCCGATCATGGACGTCGAGGTGCTGGTCCCGGAGCGAAACATGGGGGATGTGG
>VBDY01000194.1:0-2012 GCA_005882775.1 Chloroflexota bacterium
CTGCGTGATCGCGCCGTCGTACCCGACGACGTAGTGTGCCGACGCCGCGTAGTTCGGCGTCTGGAAGTCCTGGATCGCCGACGCGGCGCTGCCCTCGATGTCGTGGATGACGATCATGTCGATGGGGTAGTCGTGGGTCCGGTTGGCGGTCGAGTAGTTGGACGGATCCGCGGGTATCCACGAGGCCGACGGATAGTCAGGGCTGGCTGTGGCCGCGGCGGCGGGCGCGTCGACGCTGGCCGCGCCACTCGTCCCGGCGGAGGTCACCGCCTGAGGGGCGAGGGTGATCGCCTCTCCGGTGCTCGTGGTCCGCGATGCGCCGGAGCGCAGGACGTTGAAGATCTCGCTTGCGACCAGCGATCCCTGGGTGGTCGCGACGGACGTCCGCCACGAGGCGAGGTCGGTGCCGGCGGCGTGGTAGTAAGCCAGCAGGGCCGCCCCTGCATCGAGGTTCGCCGCGAGGTCGCCTTTGATCTGAGCCTCGGTGTGACCGCTGAGCGATGAGGCCAGGGCCATTTGCGAAGGCTGGACGTTCATGGGTCCAACCCCACCGTTGTGAGAAGGCGTGGCGACCCACTCCCAGCGAGTGTTGACGTACGCGGTCGCTTCGACGACCGCCAGGGGCACCTGTCGCGCCTGGGCGGCCGACTGCATCGCCGAGGCGAAGGGTGAGGCGGCCGCACTCGCCGTTGAGACCGGAAGGAGCAGCAGGATAAGGGGCGTCACGAACAAGGCACGCCACAACGTCGGAGGGATCACTCGGTCGAGCATACGAACCTCCAGGTGCGACGAAGCACCTTTGGCAGGTTAAGAGATGTGAGTCTTTATGTCAGGGCGAAGTCGAAGGCGCTGAAAGCGTCATAGGTATAAGGAGAGGCCGCCACCGTGCTGCTGGGGTCCCGCGCCCACACCGAGAACCGGTAGGTGCCGGCCACGTGGTTGGTCGAGTTCCAGGTGAAGCTGGCGTTGCTCGAGTAGCCCTGGACCAGCGTCCAGCTGCCGCCGGGCGCAAGCATCCAGAACTCGTACAGCGGGCTGGGACAGCCGGTGGCCGACCCGGTGACCGTCACCGTCGTGCCCCGCACAGCCGTTGTGGGCGTCGACGAGGCGCCCATCCCCGTGCATGGGGCCGCGGTCAGCGAGTACTGGAACGCGCTGAAGGAGTCGTAGGAGTTCGGGCTCGCCGCGTCCTTGGCCCAGACCGAGAATCGATAGGCGCCGACCGCCAGCCCGCTCGTGTTCCAGTTGAGCGTGGTGTTGGTCGAGTATCCGCGGACGAGCGTCCACGATCCACCCGGCGGCAGCAGCCAGAACTCGTACAGGGGCCGTGGGCAGCCCGTCGCGGCGGCTGTGACGCTGACCGCGGTGCCGCGGTTCGCGCTGGTGGCCGGGTTGGCGGTCGCGTTCATCGTCGAACAGTTAGGCAGCCCCAACGTGTACGTGACCGGGGCGAACGCGTCGTAGGTGTACGGTGCGGTGCCGCCGGTGCCCAGGCTGCTGGTGTCGCGCGCCCAGATCGAGAACCGGTAGTTGCCCGCCGGCCAACCGCTGGTGTTCCACGCGAAGGCAGCGTCGGTCGAGTAAGACCGCACGACCGACCAGCCGCCACCGGGCGGGAGCATCCAGACCTGATACGCCGGGGTCGGACATCCGGTGGCCGCGCCGGTGATGGTCACGGTGTTGCCGATGACCGCCGTCGGCGGCGCCGCGGAGGCGCTCATCGCGGTGCACGGCTGGGTCGTGACCTGGAAGTCCATCGCGCTGAAGCTGTCGTACGTGTATGGCGCGCTCCCGAAAGGTCCGCGGCTGTTCATGTCGCGTGCCCACGCGGAGAACCGATACGTGCCTGGAGCCAGGCCCGCGGTGTTCCAGTTGTACGTCGCGTTGGTCGAGTAGGACTGCACGACGCGCCACGTGCCGTTGGGCGGCAGCATCCAGAACTCGTATCGGGGATTCACGCAAGCAGTGGTCGCCGCGGTGAACTGCACCTGCGTGCTCATCAGCTGAGGCGG
>VBDY01000194.1:2027-3327 GCA_005882775.1 Chloroflexota bacterium
GAAACCGACCCCGCGCAGGTTGTCCTGGTTGACCAGGTCGTAGCGGTTCGACAGCGTCGTCACGTCGGACCAGTACATCTCGCGGTAGCAGCCGAGCGCGTTGTCCCACCACGCGTCCCACCGGTCGAGCCCCGACGGGTCATCGCTGTCACGGTTGATCGAGTAGGACCCAGGCCTGACGTCGGACGAGCTGATGGCGGCGGCCATGTTCAGGTACGTCGCGGCGTCCACAGAGCTCGTCGCCCGGGCATGCGGTGCGGGGCTATCCACGCACTACACCCGGCCGTAGTAGGGCTGGCCGAGGATCACCTTGCCCGGACCGACCAGTGATGAGTACTGGGCCATCGAGGTCGAGTCGTTCCACTGGTAGTTGGTCAGAGGAGAGATCGGGGCCATGCAAAAGGACGAGCAGCCGGCCAGCGGAGGCGAGCCCTGGTTGGCGTAGTCCATGTCGTAAGCCATGACAAAGAACGAGTCGACGTATTGGTTCAGCTGAGGAATGTTGAAGAAGCCGTCATTGGCCGACGCCGATCCCGAGTAGCTCGCGATCGAAAGGTACAGGCCAGGCGTGTACGCATCGAGCGCGGCTCGCATGTCCTTCGCGAGCTTCACCATCAGCGCCTGCGTCGTCATCGGCGGGTACCCGGGATTGGTCGGATTGCACATCGCGTTCTGGCCTTCGTAGTCGATGTTGATGCCGTCGAAACCTTTCGCCTTGAGCTGGGTCATGATCTGAGCGATCGTCGTGTCGTCGTTGTAAAGCGCATTGCACTGGTCGATCAGCGCGCCGCCGCCCGGCCCGACCAGTGTCACGACGACCTTCGTCCCATGAGCATGTGCCGTGCTGACCAGCCCGCTGAAGGTGCTGGACTGAAACACCGTCCAGTTGCTGTCCGCAATCAGCACGCCGTTGTACTGGGCATGGATGGCAAAGAAGGAGACCGTGGCCAGGAGATCGAAGTTCCAGCTCGGGTACCCCACGCTGGGATCGCCGAGGCTGCCTGACGTGGCGTAGCCGAACACGTCGCGCGTGAGCCCGAACGTGTTGTACGAAGTGCTGCTGGCACGCACAGGCTGCGCCACGACGGGCGCGGCCTTGGCCTGCACGGAGGCCGCCGCCTGCACCGTTTGTAGCGGGATCAGTGGAATGACGAAAGGCAGCAGGCAAAGCGCCCGCGCCGCAGCACGCGGAAACACTGGCGGCAGCTTAGCTTTCAGGCCCTGTGCCTGTCACTATCGAGGTTAAGAGATGTAATCCCGGGGTCCTCCTCACTCACGGGGAGGACCCCGGGGCTGGGTT
>VBDY01000128.1 GCA_005882775.1 Chloroflexota bacterium
CGTGAGACTCGCCCGCGGTGAGGAAGCGGAGGCTCATCCGGGCGAAACCGCCTGCTGCAGCGCTTCCCGCATGGCCGGCTCGGGGGCAGGCTTACCGGTCCAGATCTCGAAGGATGCTGCTCCCTGGTAGAGGAGCATGTCGAGCCCGGTCACGGCCCTCGCCCCGTGTGCCAGCGCCGCCTCCACCAGAGGGGTGACCGGTGGGTTGTAGAGGAGATCGAAAACAAAGTGTCTGGGGGTGAGCCACTCGGCCGGGAACAGCAGGCTCTTGCCGTCGATGCCGACCGGAGTGGCGTTCACGATCAGCTCGACTGCGGGAACCATCAGCGCCAGCGAGCCCATCGGAGTGGCGCGCGCGTGCTCGAGGTGGAGCTGGCGAACCAGGCGCCGGCCGGCGTCGAGGTCGCGGCTCACGATGAACAGCTCCGCCCGCAGCAACCCGAGGACATAGGCGACCGCCCGAGCCGCGCCACCCGCGCCGAGGATGAGCGCGGAGCGAGGGCCCCCACCCCGATCCTCCCCCAGAGGGGGAGGGAGAACCTCGGAGAGCGCCCTCCGAAAACCCGCGACATCGGTGTTCGAACCGATGAGCCTGGAGCCTCGACGGCTGAGGGTATTGACGGCCCCGACCGCCGCGGCTTCAGGGGCCAGCTCGTCCAGCAGTGAGACGACCGCCAGCTTGTGCGGGATGGTGACGTTGGCGCCGATGATGCGCGGATCGTCACGGATCTCGCGGACAACACCCGCCAGCTCCAGCGGAGCGACGCGACGGACCTGGTATCGCACCGAGACCCCGGCTGCCGTGAATCCGGCGTTCTGAAACTTGGGAGACAGCGAGTGCCCAACCGGGTCTCCCAGCAGCAGCACCCGCTCATGCTCACGATCCTCCAAGCGCCGCCGCTCCAAGATCCTGATAGAAAGCGGGGTAAGAAATCGATGCAACCGTGGCATCGTCGATCGAGACCGGACCATCCGCGACCAGAGCTGCGACCGCCAGTGCCATCGCCACCCGGTGGTCGCCGGCTGATCCCACACGTCCTTGCTGCAGCGCGGTCGGGCCCGTGACCGCAATCCCGTCCCCGGTCTCTTCAACCGGCACACCCAGGCGGCGCAGGCCCTCCGACATGGTGGCAAGGCGATCACTCTCCTTCAGTCGAAGCTCGGACGCGCCAGCCACCCGCGTGACACCCTCAGCCTGAGATGCGACTACAAGCAGGACCGGGATCTCATCGATCGCCTTAGCGACCTGAGCAGGGTCGAGGGTCACTGCACGCAAGCCATTCCCCTGCACGGTCACGCGGCCGCGGGGCTCGATCGAAGCGTCACCTTCGAGCCGGACCTCCACCTCGGCGCCCATCTCTCTCAGGATGTCGAGGACTGCCGTCCGGCTGGGGTTGAGACCCAGCCCGGATACAGTCGCTGTCCAACCGGGGCGCAAGGCGGCGGCGGCGAAGAAAAAGGCGGCGGAGGAGAGGTCGCCGGGAACGGATAGGTGCAGCGGGCGCAGCGGTTCTCCTGCGGGGTCGATCCGGATTGCCCCGTCCGCTCGCGTCACTCGGGCGCCCATGGCGGTGAGAAGCCGCTCGGTGTGGTCCCGGGTCGGATAGGGCTCCCTGACGGTCGTAGGTCCGGAGGCATGCAATCCCGCCAGCAGCAAGGCCGTTTTCACCTGGGCGCTGGCCCGGGGTAGATCATGGTTGAAACCGCTGAGCGGCGTGCCTTCTATGGTCAGCGGCGGCTTGCCATCGGTGGCGGTGATTCGCGCACCCATCCTTCTGAGTGGCTCTACCACACGCTCCATCGGCCGGCGGCGGAGGGAGGCGTCCCCGATGAGCGTGCCCGAGACTCGACCGCCTGCGAGCGCCCCGGTGAGAATGCGCATCGTGGTGCCCGAGTTCTTGCAGTCGAGGGCGCCGTCCGGAGATCGCCAGGCCTGGAGCCCGCTGCCCCGGAGCCGCCAGATCGGACCGCTGGCATCGAGCTCGCAACCGAGCTTGCGCAGGCACTCCGCCGTTGCCCGCACATCCTCGCCGTCCGGCATTCCCCCAAGCTCGGTATCGCCTACGGCGAGCGCGCCCAGGATGAGGGCCCGGTGCGCAATCGACTTGTCGCCGGGCACACGAGTCTGTGCCCGGAACCTGGTGGCCGGCGAGACCACCTCGACGGTCACATGCGCTCCCATTGATCGTGCGCGAGCTTTACCTCTTCGAAGAGCTCCCAGATCCGCTCGTCATCGTTTTCGAGATGCCGCCTGTATTTTGAAAGGGCGGCCTGCAATCGGTCGACCGCGTCGAGCAGCGCCGCCCGGTTCGTGCGGGCGATCCCGGTATAGAGGTCGGGGTCGCCGCCCGCCAACCGCACCATGTCACGAAACCCGGGGCCGGCGATGCGTACAGCCTCCCGCCATTCGGGCGAGGCCTTGATGGTTGCACCGTAGGCGGAGCTCAGGGTGAAGGCAAGGTGGCTGACGAGCGCAACCCGCCGATCGTGCTCGTCCGGACCGATGACCACCCGCCTGGCGCCGACGGCGTCGACGATCTCGAACAGGGGCGCGAAGCGGCCCAGGTCCTGATCCCCGTCCGGGGTGAACACCCAGGGCGCACCCTGAAACAGCCGCGGCTCGGCCGCGCGCAAGCCACTCTCTGATTTCCCCGCCATGGGATGCCCTCCCAGAAACCGGCCGGCGTCGGGAATCAACTCGCGGGCCCAGTCCAGCACCGCGCGTTTCACGCTGCCGACGTCGGTAACCAACGTCTGTTTCGGGAGCTCGCGTCCGAGCCGGCTGAAGACCGGGCGCATCTCCTGCAGGGGCGTGGCCACCACCACCAGGTCACAGGCGGATGCGAGACGCAGGTCAGCGCCGGCAGCGGTTACGGCGCCTCGTTTGACTGCAGCCGCCGCCGAGTCTTCAGATCGGGCGATGCCGATGACCTCGATATCCGGCCGCGCCTCACGCAACGCCAACCCGAGCGACCCGCCGATCAGCCCGACGCCGATAATGGCGACCCGGGTCACGCTGTTTTTCCCAGGGCGGCCGCCAGCGGGCGCAACTGTTCCATCAACGCTTCGAAGCCCTCCGGCGTCAGCGATTGCGCGCCGTCTGAGAGGGCCGATTCGGGATGCGGATGAACCTCAACCATCACGCCGTGCGCGCCTGCGGCGATCCCGGCGAGCGCCATGCTTGCCACGAGCGATCGGCGTCCGGTGCCGTGGCTCGGGTCAACAATGACCGGAAGATGGCTCAGCTCGCGGATCAGCGGGATGGCGTTGAGGTCCAGGGTATTGCGGGTGTAGGTCTCGAAGGTGCGGATGCCACGCTCGCAAAGGATCACCTCGTAGTTGCCCTGGGATAGGACGTACTCGGCGGAGAGCAGCCACTCCTCGACGGTCGCGGACATCCCACGCTTGAGCAGGATCGGCTTACGGACCCGGCCGACCTCTGACAGGAGGGAGAAGTTCTGCATATTGCGGGCGCCGATCTGAAGCACGTCTGCCACCTCCACGACCGCCTCGATGTCCGCCGGTGTGAGCACCTCGCTGATGATCGGTAACCCGGTTTCCGCTCGCGCCCCGGCCAGGATGCTCAGACCGTCGCGACCGAGTCCCTGGAACGTATACGGTGATGTGCGCGGTTTGAAGGCGCCGCCGCGAAGGGCGTGGGCGCCGGCGGTCTTAAGCCTGCGGGCAGTCTCCATGAACATCTCCTCGCTCTCCACGGAGCAGGGGCCGGCCACCACCCAGACCGTTTCGCCGCCCACGTCGCGCTCACCAACCCGGATGTGGGTATCGCGCGGACGGAACTCTCGATTGGAGAGCTTGTAGGGCTTGGTAATCGGGATGACCTCGGCCACGCCGGGCGCTTCGAGAAAGGTGTCCTTCAACTCGAAGGGATTGCTGCCGATGACACCTATCACTGTCCGCTCCTCACCCCCGCTCAGATGGGTCTTGAGGCCGTGGGATTGGACCGTCTTGACCACCGCTTCGATCTGGGCCGGGGTGGCGTCGTGCCGCATGACGATGATCACAGCCGGCTCCGCAGGCCGCTGGCGCCACGCAGGTAGACAAACCGAATGTCGGAGGCCGCCCGCTTGGTGTTGACCAGCACCAGTACGCGAATACAGCGTGGAACGCTCCGCGGGTTCGAGGGCGGGACCTCCATCTCATGCCCGCACAGAAGCGGGACGTCGGTCCATCCCATGCGGCGGGCAGCCACCGCCGGGAATTCGGCAGTCAGGTCGCGAGTGGTGGTGAACCATACGCCTGCGATATCGGCTGGATCCAGCCGGTTGTCGCTGCTGATCGACTGCAGCATTTCCGTGGTCGCCTCAATGACCGCGGTCTGTGTGTCGGCGTCAGCCGTTGTCGCCCCTCGGATGCCTCGGACCGCCATGCTTTTCGCACACGTTACTGAATTTGAGGGGTATTCGAATGCACGAACCCCCACCCCGCCCCTCCCCAATAGGGGGAGGGAGATGCGCCTCAGGTGATAGCCCAGATATTCGGTAAGGTGATATTCTCGGCCTTAGAATGCGAAATCCCGCCGATCGTCTGACGCTCTATGGAGAGCGCAACGTCCCGTCACGAGAACCCGCCGGCGTTGACGAAGCCGCCTTCGACGAAGTGCTCCGGGATGCGATCACTGCCGTGGAGGCCGACGGCCTCCCCTACCTGCTCATGGGCGGAATCGCTTCGGGCATGTTGGGCCGCCCGCGCTGGACCCATGACGTTGATCTCCTGGTCAAGCCCGAGCACGCGGCGCCGGTCCTGCAGACGCTTGCCCGGGCCGGCTTCACTACCGAGGAGACGGACCCGGTCTGGCTCTATAAGGCATTCAAGCGAGCCGTCCTGGTGGACATCATCTTCTATGGCGAGGGCGGCATCTACCTCGACGAGGAGATGCTCCGCCATTCGCTGGTCCGGGAATTCAAAGGACTGCCCGTCCGGATCGCATCGCCGGAAGACCTGATCGTGATCAAGGCGATCGTGCACAAGGAAGAGACCTCGCGGCACTGGTTCGATGCGCTGGCGATCCTCAGCCGCAGCGACATCGATTGGGACTACCTGTTACATCGGGCGCGCCGCGGGGCGCGTCGCGTGCTCAGCCTGCTGATCTACGCCCAATCCCGGGACATCCTGGTCCCCACCTGGGTGGTGCGCCGGCTCTATCAGACGACCTGTGAGGCTTGAGGAGATCGATGGAAACGCCAGACGACTACCTGACCGAGGATCTTCGCGACCGGCTCATACACGACCCGCGGGTCTACGAGCAGGACCTCACGATCCGCATAGACCAGAGAAAGCTGACGGTTGGCGGCAACGTCACCACGGCCGAGCGACAGCAGGCGATCACCGACGCCGCGCGGGAGCTCCTTCCCGGCTATGAAATCGCCAACGAGACAACTGTGGTGCCTTCCTCCGAGCCCGACAGCGAGGAGCGGCTGAGATGATCCGGATCGCTGCCGTCGGCGACCTCCATTACGGCGTCGACACCAGAAACCTGTTGCGGCCGGGCTTTGAGCACCTGGCGGAGCGGGCGGATGTCCTCCTGCTGGCAGGTGACCTCACCCGATGCGGCGACCCGGCCGAGGCACAAGTTCTTGCGGAGGAGATCCGCGACCTTCCCATCCCGCGAGTGGCAGTGCTGGGCAACCACGACTATCACGCCGACCAGGAGGACCGCGTACGCGGGATCCTGGAGGAGGCGGGCGTGCGGGTTCTGGAAGGCGAGAGCATTGTGCTCGAGATCGACCATGCCAGGCTGGGGATTGCGGGCTCAAAGGGTTTCGGCGGCGGTTTCACCGGAGCATGTGGCAGCGACTTCGGCGAGCCCGAGATGAAGGCCTTTGTCGGGCACACCAAGAAGGTGGCGGACCGGCTGGAGAATGCTCTGCGCCGGCTGGATACGGACTTGAAGGTGGCTCTCCTGCACTACGCCCCTGTGGAGCAGACCCTCGTAGGCGAGAGGCTGGAGATCTACCCATTCCTGGGCAGTTACCTTCTCGCCGAGGCGGTCGACCGCGCCGGGGCCGACCTGGTGTTCCACGGCCACGCCCACCATGGCATCGAGCGAGGCATGACACCTGGAGGCATTCCGGTGCGCAATGTGGCGCAGCCGGTCATCCGCCACGCCTACAACGTCTATTCCCTGGAGCCAAAACTCGAGCGCGACCGGGTGCTGGCGGCCAGCTAGGCGAACCCCCACCGCGACCCTCCCTAGAGGGGGACGGGGACCGCTAGCGCGGTGGCTTGACCTCGCCGTCCAGGTACGCGCTGGCCACCATGGTCACGAACTGATAGACCGCATCCTCTGGGCGGGCGATTGGCCCTGGCTGGTAGGCCCGCGACGACACGCCTCTCTGGACGGACTCGCAGGCATGCCAGTCCTGCTTGTTGGTGATGTCCCAGAACTCCAACGCATACGACGGGTCAAACCCCGCCTGGCCGATCACCTCGGGCGGCCAGAGCAGCTCGCATTCGACCCGCGTCCGATCCGGCGCGATCGGTTCGAGCCGGTGGGACAGCACGTAGTCCGGGTGCAAGCTGAGCAGAAGGTTGGGAAAGAGAGCGAGGTAGTAGACGTGGCGACGCTGGCCCTCGTCCAGGCCGGGCAACGGAGGGGCCGGGCTGGCACCGGTCAACGACATGGTCTGGGCGTGCTCCATCAGGTCCATTACACCGCCCACCCAGAGGCCTGACGGGCGATAGTTCGCGCCGCTGGTCGGCGGCGTCACCAGGCACAGCTCGGGGTGAATCTGGGTGCAGTGGTAGCACTCGTGGTAGTTCTCGACCAGCAGCTTCCAGTTGGCTGACGCGACGTACTCCATCCGGGCGCCGACCACCAGACCTCCGGGGTCGTGTGGCCGGACAAGTGACTCCAGGTCACCAACGTATTCCGGCACGGATGGCGCGCCACCGGTAACGTTCGCGAAAATCCATCCGCGCCATTCCTCGACCGCCACCGGGACCAGTCCGTGGTCGTCCGCGGTAAAGCCAGGCCGTGGACCGAGCCGGGGAGCCGATTTCAAGCGTCCGTCCTCCTGGTATGTCCAGCCGTGATAAGGACACTGGACGAGACGGCCCTCAGCTGATCCACCGAGGGGAAGCAGCTCGTGGCCCCGATGCCGGCAGACGTTGAAGAATCCGCGAAGCATCCCGGAGTCGTCTCGTGTCAGAAGGATCCCCTCCCCTCCCACCGGGACGGCTCGTCTCGACCCGGGATGCAGGTCCGATGCCCGCCCGACGCATACCCAGCCTGCCTGGAAGAAATGCTCCATCTCCCAGGCAAAAACCTCTGGAGATGTGTAGGCAGCACCCGGCAGTGTCGTGCTGCTGCCAAATGGCTCGAGGGCGCTTTCTAGGGCCAAGCGGTCGAGCGGCGCTATTGTCGCCACTAGCCCGCCGCCTTATCGCGTAGTTTGAAGCGCTGGGTCTTGCCGGTGGCCGTCTTGGGCAGCGCGTCCACGAACTCAACCCAGCGGGGGCGCTTGTATTCGGCGATTTTGGAGCGGACGAAATCCTGAAGCTCTTTCGCCAACGATTCCGAAGGTGACTGGCCTGCAGCCAGCACGACGTAGGCCATCGGTTTTTCGAGCTCGTCCTGGTCGCGGCGCCCGATCACACCCGCCTCGAGCACGGCCGGGTGTTCCACAAGCGTGTTCTCGATCTCGATCGGGCTGACCCAGATGCCGCCAACCTTGAGCATGTCGTCGGAACGCCCCGCGTACCAGTAATACCCGTCCTCGTCGCGCCAGTATTTGTCGCCGGTGCGGATCCAGTGGCCTTCGATGGTGTCCTTGGTCCGCTCGTGCTTGTTCCAGTAGTAGGCGCACGTGCTATCACCCTTGATCAGAAGGTTGCCGATGGTGCCATCAGGGACAGCCGCACCGTGGTCGTCGACAAGCCTCGCCTCATAACCTGGAACCAGCTCGCCGCTGGAGCCAGGTCGGACCCGCCCTGGACGGTTGGAGATGAATATGTGGAGGATCTCGGTACTGCCAATTCCGTCCAGGATCTCGATGCCGAAGCGCTGGTTGAACCGCTCGTAGAGCGCTTTGGGCAAAGCCTCGCCGGCTGAGACCGCCAGCCGGATGCTGGATAGGTCAAAGTCGCCGCCATCCTCTCTGCGGTGGGCGAGGAGCATGCCGTAATTCGTCGGAACCGAGTAGAAGAGGGTTGGTCGGTAGCGCTCGATCTGCGCGTAAATATTGGGAGGCGTGGGCGGCCCGGGCCAGAGGATGGTGGTGGCGCCTACGGCGAAGGGGACGGTGAGCGAGTTACCAAGGCCGTACGCGAAGAAGAGTTTGGCGGCGGAGAGCGGCCGGTCCGTCGGCTGGACGCTGAGAATGCCACGGCCGTAGAGCTCGACCGTATGGACCGCATCGTGGTGGAGATGGACGGCGCCCTTTGGAAACCCTGTCGTCCCGGAGGAATAGAGCCAGAAGGCGGCGTCATCGCGACTGGTGTCGGCCACGGTCAGATCGGCCGGACGCGCGAGAAGTTCGTCGAGCGACCGGGCATCCTGGGAAGGCTTCCCGGCGACGACCACATGCTCGAGGTAGGGCAGCTCGTCCCGCGGTATGGCGCTGAAGGCGGGGAGCAGAGATTCACCCACAATCAGCAGGCGAGCCCGCGAGTCATTTAGAAGGTAGCGGTAGTCGTGGGGCTTCAGCAGGGTATTCGTCGGGATGGCGACGGCACCGAGCTTGAGCACCCCGAGGAAGCAATAGACGAAAGCCGGGCCATCCAGCAGAAGGAGAACGACGCGCTCCTCGCGTCGCACGCCCAACGTGCGAAGCCCGTTGGCCACCCGGTTTGAGCGCTCGGCGACCTGCGCGTAGGTGACGCTCTCGTCGCCGCACAGGATTGCAACCCGATCCCCGCGACCTTCGCGCACATGACGGTCCACCAGGTAATCAGCCAGGTTGAACTGTTCCGGGACTATGACGGCAGGCGCCTGCACCGCCCTCTCGATGGTCGCGGCCATACGGCAAAGTCTAGATCGGGCGGCCGCGAATGTCAGGCGAGGGCTAGCCCCTAGAGGGCCAGGATCAGGACTCCCCGCCCTTCCTTCCGATCTCCGCCATGTGGCTGCGGTCGCGGCTGACACTGGCTCCGCCCTTGTGTCCAGCCTGCCGGGCTTCTGCGGACGAAAACTCGTGCGCAGTGCCTGCCTGGTGAGCGGCCCGTCCCCCTTCCCGGGCGATTTGCCGCTGCCTCTCCTCGCTCATAGAAGCAAAGCCGCGACGTCGCTGGCCATCGGTGCGGGAGGTCCGGGGACGAGGCGATTGGGCAGCGGCTCGATGGCTCGGCTTCGCTCGCCGAGAGCTCGTTGCCCCGGCCCGAGATCGGCTGCGCTTGGATCGACTCGACGAGGTTCGACGAGACGATGCACGAGCGGAGGTCCGGCGGGTCGAGGATGGGCGTGAGCGCGACTTCGAACGTGAGGCCCGGGACTTCGACGACTTGGTCTCGCCCTTCTCCGCTCGGATCTTGTTGACAGTGCGCGCGGCCACCTCAGCCTGGCGGCCCTTGTACCGGCCCGACTTCTTGGCACTCTCCTTGATGTGCTCGTACTGGCGCTCCCGCTTTGGACTTGCTCCCCTTGGCATCGGCTTACCTCCAACAGTCAGCTTCTATGGTATCGTGACCTATCAATAATATGATAGCGAAGCTAGCAGGTGCAAGGTGAGCGCGCTGCTGACCCTGCTGGTCAAGGCCATCGTGGCCGGGGTGATGGTGGTCTTGTTCGCCCTCATAGGCGAGGCAGTCAAACCCAAGCGCTTCGCCGGTCTGTTTGCGGCGGCCCCGGCAATCGCCCTGGCCAGCCTTCTGATCACCGCTCTAACCAGGGGAGCCCCCGCCGCTGTGCCTTTCACGCTCGGCATGCTCGCGGGCAGCGCCGGGATGGTGGCGTACTGCCTGGTCTGTCTGGTGACACTCGACCGGCTCCATGCGCTGGCCGGGTCGCTGACCGCCTGGGTGGCCTGGGTCCTGGTCGCCGGAGGAATCTACTTCGCGGTGCTGCGCTGATGCGGAGTCACGAGCTGCTGCGGGATGACTCCCAGCCGATCGGGATTGAAATCAGCAAGCTCGGAGCGGTCGCGCCGAAGGAGCATCTGATCAGGTTTGGGTTTGGGGCCATCCTGGCGGCGGCAGCCGGGGGGATCGGCATGTTGTTCGGTCCGAAGGCAGGAGGCCTTTTCCTCGCGTTCCCCGCGATTCTTCCTGCCAGCCTGACACTGATCGAGAAGAAGGAGGGAAAAGCCGAAGCCTGGGCCGACGCGAGCGGGGGAATCATCGGCGCGATTGGCCTCGCGGGTTTTGCGGGAACCGCTTATCTGTTGTTGGAAGCTGCCGGGCCGGTGCTGGCCCTGGCGGCGGCACTTGCGGTGTGGGCGGGTGTCTCATTGGCCATGTACGCAGCTGTTCGCGCCACTCGTCTGGATCGAATGCTGGACGAGCACATCGCCAAGGAATGAAGGTCCGCCTTCAATCGAATCGAGGATTGGGCGGCGGTCAGCTAGAATTGCCCGGTCGGGCAGGTACCGAAGCGGTCAAACGGAACTGACTGTAGATCAGTTGGCCTAGCGCCTTCGAGGGTTCGAATCCTTCCCTGCCCACTGTCCGAGCCCACATAGCTCAGTGGTAGAGCAACGCCTTGGTAAGGCGTAGGTCTCGAGTTCAAGTCTCGATGTGGGCTTTCTCTTACTTTCCCTGGTCGGCCTCGACCTTGCCTTTCGAAAACGGAAACGCGGATGTGCTTAGGACTGACTGGAAAGAGGGGTTATTGCAATCGGGCAGCGGCGACGCGACGGCAATCGCAAGCCCGATGCGATTGGGAGTGCCGGACTCCTTGTCAGCCAGGTCATTGTCCTCCATATACAGGATCCAGCGGCTGTACCCAGGGATGACCTGGCGCTCTAGCGGACCACTCAGGTACGCCCTGGTGCCAATCACGTCCAGGCAGTCGACCGGACCCTTTGAGTCGATAAAGCCCGGATACGTGAACGACGCGTGTCCCTGTGCGTCGAACGGGTCGCCCTCGGCCGCAAATTGGAACTCGAGCAGGAGCCCCCTCAGCAGCGTGGAGCCGTGACCGAGCGAATGACCCGGCCCGGGCAGGCTGCCCTTGGCGGCGCCCGCCGGGAGGTTCGCTCGCAGAGGTTGCCCTGCCGCTGTCAGGACGAGAACACCCGCCGTCGAGCCGCCGGCCGTCCGGTGAACCTGACTCGCGCCAGGGCCAACGGAAGCGGGCCTGACGGCTTGACTCGGCTGCGGCGGTGATCCCACCCGGGCCCGGGCAGCAGCGCCCTGCGTCTGCGTCGCCCTAACGACGCCTGCTCCGGCAAGCGCGTGGGGCAGGTGGTCGGGCCTGGCCGCGACCGCCAGGGCGATGGCCACCAGCGCACCGGGGAGGAGGGCTCCCGCCCTCAGGTTGCGCCACAGCACGGATCTTCAACGCGATAGTCATGATCAGCTTGCGAGCTCGACGGCCCTACCTCGGGTCGGCCGCCAGATATCGCCGGGGATTACGCACCAACAAGTCGTCGACGAGATCGTGGGAAAACCCGGCTGTCCGAATCGCATTGATGGAGTCATCCAGCGTTCCGCACTGCCGGGTCCCCACCAGCAGCTGGCCGGCCCAGCCAACCTCTATCAGCCGTTTCAGCGAACGCTGCCACGCGGGGATGCGCGCCTCGATCGCGAGCCAGGCTCCGCGGACCGCGATGCTGCAGAGCGCCTCGAGGTTGGCGAGCCTATCATCCGCCGAATGCACCGCCAGGTTCCGCAAGTCGGTGCCCTTCGCCTGGAGGCGATCCATCTCTAGAAACGCCTGGCACGGTTCGTCTGGCAATAGATAGGTCAATCCCTGCGGAAACCGGACAATGTTGACCCGCGGTTCTTCGGCGAGGCGTTCGTGGTTACTGGCCGGCCGCGCCTCGATGACGGTATTCCCTCCGGCCAGCCTAAAAGCGTCCAGCTCCGTGGTCAGTGCATCGGGATCGCTTGTCGAGTGAGCATGAAGCAGGGTGACGCCGAGCTGGGCCGGGTCAATCCGACCCAGCACCGAGCGAATCATCCGCCAGGGTCCTGTCCACGACGGAAGCGATCGAGCCGCTCTCGAGTCTTCGGGTCCAGGCGGTCTTCAAGTCGCCTGGACAGATCGGAGCGTGCCTTGCGATCGTTGATCTGTACGTCGCGGCCGGCGAGCGCAGCTTCGACCTGTGCCTTCAGTACCAGGGCCGAGACAGTCTTGACGCCCTTCCCAAGGGCGATGTCGCGCTGCAAAGCATCCGAAGTGGCGACCGTGACCTCGTCGCTGGACCGGGCCTCATAGACGAGCCGCTCGATCACGTGGTCGGCTGACGCGCCGCGCCCGGAGTAGACGACCTGAATGCCGGAGACCTGTTGCTCAGTCCCCTCGGCGCTCGGCCGGCGATGCGAATCGAAGACCACCGTCACCTTTTGCCTGGTCATTGCGGCGTAGTCAGCCAGGATCGCCACCAACAGGTCGCGAGCGTCCTCCAGCTTGGCGTCTTTTAGGGCAGCCAGCTCCGGCCAGGCAAAGATCATGTTGTAGCCGTCGACGATCAGCCGCTCCACGCACTAAGCGTATTCCTGCCCAGCGACTAGTGGGCGGCGGTCGAGCGACGCTGCCGCAGGACCTCGTAAAGGACGATGGCGCCGGCAACGGCTGCGTTCAAGGAGTCGACGCGGCCGTGCATCGGCAGCCGGACGAGCGCATCAACCCTCTTGCGCAATAGCTGGTGGAGGCCCTCCCCCTCGGCACCGATGACGAGAACCAGTGGCCGCCGATAGTCGAATGCCGTGTAGTCCGTGGGGGCGTCCCCCGCCAGGCCAACCGACCAGAACCCCAGCGGCTTGAGCACCTCGAGCGACTGGGCAAGATTTGCTACTCGGGCGTAGCGGAGGTGTTCGGCGGCTCCGGCCGATGCCTTCACCACCGACGGCGTGACCTCGGGGGAACGGTTATGCGACAGGATGATCCCCCCCACGCCGGCAGCCTCGGCGGTTCGGCTGATGCTGCCCAGGTTCTGCGGGTCCTGCAGGCTGTCCAGCATCAGCAGCACCGGATCGCTCGCTTCGGCCAGGGCCGCCTGGGCCATTGGCTCGAGCTCCCAGTAGCGGCGCCGCTCCACGTAGGCAACCACGCCCTGGTGGGCCTGAGTATGGGCGATGTCGTCGAGCCGCTCGCGCGCCGAATACTCGATCGGGAGTGCCTGCTTCTGCGCGAACGCAATCACCTGCTGCAGGCGGGGCTCGTCGCGAAGCCCCTGTGCCAGCACCAACCGGCGGACAGGGCGCCCAGCACGAATGGCCTCGAGTACGGGGTTGCGGCCATAGACGATGTCCGGAGGACGGCGGGGCAGCTACCAGTCCCTCAGAGTCGCTTCCATCGGACTCCGTCCTTTGTGTCATACAGCTGGATGCCCATCGCCTTGAGTTGATCCCGAATGGCGTCGGCGCGGGCAAAATCGTTCGCATCGCGTGCACTCTTGCGTTCAGCTATGAGCCGGGTGATCGTGTCTTCCAGCTCCCGGGCGGGGAAGTCGATCACGTCCAGGATCCGGTTGGCGTGCTTCAGCATCGCGTAGGCTGAGGCGCGCTCCGCCTCGGACACGCTTGCGGAATCGAGCCGGGTGTTGAGTCCGCCGACGAACTTGAAGAGCTGTCCGACAGCCTCCTGGATATTGAGGTCGTTCGACAACGCATCGTCCCACTGTCTCTTCACATCCTCCGGCGGCAGGCCGGTGGCGTCCTCGGCGATGTTCAACCGTACGACGAATTCGTCGAGGCGGCGGACAGCGCCCTCAGCCTGGCGCAAAAGGTCTTCCGAGAAGGCGAGCGGACTTCGATAATGCGCCCCCGTAAGCAGGGCGTATCGGATGGCTCGCGGGGTATAGCCCTCAGCCAGTAAATCCCGCACGGTGGCGAAGTTCTTGAGCCGCTTCGACATCTTTTCGCCGGTCGCGTCCTGCAGATGCTGCGCATGAAGCCAGTAGCGGACGAACGTCTTTCCGGTCGCGCCTTCGCTCTGCGCGATCTCATCCTCGTGATGGGGGAATATCAGGTCGACACCGCCGGTGTGGATGTCGAGCGTCTCCCCGAGGTACTTCATGCTCATTGCCGAACACTCGATATGCCAGCCCGGACGGCCCGGGCCGAGGGCGGTCTCCCAGAAGTGCTCGCCGGTCTTGCGCGCCTTCCAGAGGACGAAGTCGCGAGGGTCCTCCTTCGAATACTCGTCGACGTCGACTCTCGCTCCAGCCTTGATCCCGCTCAGATTCAGATGGCTGAGGACGCCGTACCTGGGAAAGCTTGCAATCCGAAAGTAGGTCGAGCCGTCGCTGACATAGGTGTGGCCCTTCGCGTCCAGCTGCTGAATCAGTGAAACCATCTCCGGGATGTGGCGGGTGGCCCGTGGGTATTCAGCAGCCGGTTCCACACGAAGCGTGCTCAGGTCTTCGTGATAGGCGTCGATGTAGGGCGCCGTGTACTCGTCGATGGACAGCGCCCGCTCGGCCGATTTGCGAATGATCCGATCCTCGACGTCCGTGATGTTCATCACCTGGGTTACCTGATATCCCTGCGATTCCAGGACGCGCCGAAGGAGATCCTGGAAGAGGACCGTCCGGAAGTTGCCGACGTGTGAGTAGTCGTGCACGGTCGGGCCGCAGGTGTACATGCGGACCTGGCCGGGTACCAGCGGCGCGAATTCCTCGAGCCGCTGGGAGGCGGTGTTGAAAAGCGTGAGCTTGCTCACACCGACGGCCGAAGCAGGACAACCGCCTGGGCGGCCAGCCCCTCACCTCGCCCAATCACCCCCAGGTGATCTGTCGTGGTGGCTTTGAGCCCGACGGCGGCCGGCTCGACACCAAGTGCGCTTGCCAGGTTCTTGCGCATTTCGTCCCGATACGGGGCGAGCTTCGGCGCCTGTGCAATCAGAGTCACGTCTGCGTTGCCCACCGTCCAGCCAGCGGCACGGCACCGGCCGCCGGCGTCGCGAAGGAGATCCAGGCTGCGCGCATCCTTGTATTTCGGGTCGCTGTCCGGGAACAGGGTGCCGATGTCACCCAGGGCGGCTGCGCCGCAGAGGGCATCGATCAACGCATGGCAGATGACATCGCCATCGCTGTGGCCAAGAAGGCCCATGTCCCAGGGAAGCTCCAGGCCAGCCAGCACCAACCGTCGCCCGACCTCGAGGCGATGAACATCGAAGCCGATGCCTACTCGCACCGGGGGCAGGGGGCGCGATGGGCGATGACCGCGCGCATGGTCGTTCGAGTATACGATCGACTCGTCATCGTTGAGCCGAAGGCCAGCCGTCCTTACATGCCTGGATACGACATCGTCGGCAGACAAGCTGGTGAGGTCCGAGTTGGCTGTCAGCTGGCGGCGAGTTTTTCGGCGAGCCGGACGGCGCCGGCAACAGCTGGTTGCTCGAGCTTGATGACCTGCTGCGCGTGCGGCTGAAGCCGGACCCGGACCGCCTGCTCGAGCCTTGGCTGATGACGAAGCAGCCCGCCGGCCAGCACGATCGGACCGGGTTTGCCGAGCCGCTCGTGAACCGAGAGACCCAGGTCACTCAGGAGCGCGGCCGCGCCTGTCACGATGCCGGCCGCGCCGGGATCGGATGCGGCGACGTCAAAAACGATCGGCGCCAGTGCGGCCCACTGCTCGGGCTCGAGAGTCGCATGTAGCACCCTCCTGATCTCCAAGGGGTGGTCGACGGCGCACGCCTTCATCAGCGCCGCGCTGAGTGGACCTGGATCACGCCCATCGTCTACCCGCCGCAATACCTCGCGCGCCGCCTCCCTGACGATCCAGACTCCAGACCCTTCGTCGCCAAGGAGCCAGCCCCAGCCCCCGATCCGCAACTCGATTCCCCGCCCGTCCTTTCCATAAGCCACCGAGCCCGTCCCGGCGATGATGGCAGTCCCGGCGTTTAACTTAGCCGCGGCCAGGACCAGTTGAGCGTCGTGGACGACCTGGATCCTGGAGCCAGGCAGGAGCTCACGGAGGATTCCAGCCAGCCGATCGGCAGCCCCGGGAACCTCGCTGCCGGCGGCCCCGGCGGAGCAGGCAGCGACGGTCCACCCACCGTGCCCTCCCCCAGAGGGAGAGGGAGGCTGACCGAGGCCGAGCTTATCTATCAGTGTTTTCAGGCGCGAGGCGACGACCTGCGGAGGCAACGCGGTTACGTTTGCCCCGTCGACCGCGGCCTCGGCCAGGATCTTGCCGCCTTCTGACAGGCGGCCTCGCGTCCGGGAACCGCCGATATCGATCCCGAGCACCACCAGCACTTGGGCTGCTCCTATCGGGTCCGGGTGACTTTGGTCAGGGTCCGGGGCCGATCGGGATCGTGTCCGCGAGAGAGTGCGACATGCAGGGCGAGCAGCTGCCCGGCCACTGCCAGCGTCACCGGGGTCAGCGACTCGGGCAGATCGCTGCTCATGCGGACGCCGGCCACCGCTTCGGGGAGCGGCTGCGTACCATCGCCGATTTGAAACAAGGTCGGCCCCTGTTTCGTCAGTGATGCACATACCTCGCGGGTATCCGCGTAGGTCGGTCCGGGTGCCTCTATCAGGATGATCGGAAAGCCCGCGTCCATGACAGCGACTGGCCCGTGCAGAAAGTCCGCCGCCGACCAGGCTCGAGCCAGCACGTAGCTGGTCTCAGTCAGCTTGAGGGCGAGCTCTTCGGCCGTAGCCAGGTTAAAGCCGCGACCCAGGACGATCACTCGTTGCCCCTCGATCAAACGGGCCATCTCTCGCAACTCGGCTTCGTGTCGCTCGACTCCGCGGATCGCGTCGGGAATCGTCTTCAGGGCTGCAGCAAAGCCGTCGTCGGGATCGATTGCCTGCGAGATCATGGCGATGGCGACCAGGCTGGCCGCGTAGGTCTTCGACGCCGGCACACTGCGCTCGGGGCCGGCTTGCAGCGGAATGACGAAGTCAGCAGCGGCGGCGAGGGCGGAATCGGGCTCGTTGGTCAGGGCCACCGTCACCGCACCCTGCCGGCGGCCCTCTTCGACCACTGCCAGGACGTCCGGAGCCGCTCCCGATTGGGATATGCCGAGGACGCAATACCGCTCGACGCGTGGAGGTGCGCCGTACCGGGTGAACAGCGAGGGCGCGGCCAGTGCTACCGGCAGCCTGTTCCTGAGCTGGAACACGTACTTTGCATAAACTGCGGCGTTGTCCGAGCTGCCTCGAGCAGCGATCAGGACCCCGACGGGGTTGGCAGCCTTGATGGCTAAGCCCACGGCCTGCAGGCTGTTCATCTGCCCCAGGAGACGCGCAGCCACCTCGGGCTGCTCGGCGATCTCGTCGCGGAATGAGCTCACCGCCGGTAGACGACGCGCCCACTAACGATCGTCAGCCGCACCCGCATCTCGCGGTCGAGGATCACCAGGTCCGCAAAGGCGCCGGGCCGAATGGTGCCGATGCGGGTTTCGTCGAGAACCAGGGCCGGTGCGGCCGAGGCCATGGTCACGGCATCCTCCAGTGACATCCCGGGAAGGCTGGCCATCCGGCGGATCAGCTCGTCCATGGTCGCGATACTCCCGGCCAGCGTACCGTCTTCCAACCGGACGGCCTCGCCATCGCTCACTACCCTGCGCCCACCCAGCGAGTAGTTTCCCGGAGGAACGCCCGCAGCCGCGGTTTGATCCGTGGTCAGGGCGACGTGTTCCGGCGATTTGAGGTGCAAGACCTGCTCACAGGTGGCGTCGTGCAAGTGCTGGCCGTCGGCGATCAATCCCACGCTGGCGCGGACGTCGATGAGCAATGCGCCGACCAGCCCCGGCCGGCGATGGTGAAAGGCGCGCATGGCGTTGAACAGGTGGGTGCCGAAACGCACTCCTGCCTCGATGGCTCGCTCTCCCTGCTCGTAGTCTGCCCCGCTGTGGCCGGCGGCCACCAGCACCCCGGCCGCATCAAGGCGTCGGATCGCTTCCAGGGCCCCAGGTAGTTCCGGGGCCAGGGTCATCATCCGGGGCGGAGAGTTCAGGATCTCGTCAATATGTTCCGACGTCGGCTCGATCAGCGCCGTCGGGTCATGAGCGCCACGGAAAGTCGGATTGAGAAAGGGTCCCTCCAGGTGCGCTCCCAGCACTCGCGCTCCTGGGGCTGACGCCACGCGGGTGGCCTCGACGAACGCGCCGGCTTCCTTGAGCGGCCGCGAGATCGCGGTCGGAAGGAAGCTGGTCACGCCGAACCGCGGAAGCAGCTCGGAGATGGCGCTGATCTCGGCGGCCCCGCCCGCCGCATCGTGGCCGCCGAAGCCGTTGACCTGGAGGTCGATGAATCCCGGCACGATCAGTTCGGTGGGCTCGGCCACGATCTCCAGGTCGGCCCGCTCCGGGGACTTGCCAGCACCGACCCAGCTGATATGACCGTCCCTGACGAAGACCCCGACATCGGGACCCGCCACCTCGTGGACCGGACCGCGAACCAGGATGCTCACGTTTCCAGAGTCAGGGTACGCGCAAAGCCAGGGTACGCGGGTTCCGCGCCGTGGTCTCGGCCATCAAGCGCCGAACGTATCGGCGGTGAGAAGGGTGGTAGAGCCGCCCAGGGCCAGGTGCTCGGCAATGGCGCGGGCACGGACCAGGTCGTCGGGCGTTGTCACCTTGATGTTGTCGTAGCTGCCTTCGATTACGTCGACGGCAAAGCCGGCACGCTCTACAACCGATGCCGTATCAGTGCCTGTGAACCGGTCCGTTTGGGCGCGGCGATGGGCATCGAGAACGAGCCGGGCCTTGAAGGCCTGGGGGGTCTGGACCGCCCAGAGGCCGGGTGGATATCCGGTGACCTCACCATCCGCGGCCGTGACCAGGCCTGAGCCAACCTGGACGCCGGGAATCGCGGCGCCGGATTCCCTGGCCCTGGTTATCAGACGCTGCACCAACTCGCCGCTTGCGAAGGGGCGGACGGCGTCGTGCACGAGAACCAGGTCGACCACCCCTGCTTCGATGTCCGTGGCCAGCACAGCCAGGCCCAGGAATTCTGAGGCGTGACGTGTAGTGCCACCCTCGACCACAGCCTTCAGCTTCGGGAAGCGTGCGGCTGCTTTCCGCCACAGGTCGAGGTCGGATCGTGCCGCGACCAGGATGATGCGATCGACCGCAGCCGCCTCGTGGAGAACCCGGAGGGACCAATCGAGCATCGGCCGCCCGTCGATCTCGAGCGATACCTTATTGCCCTCGCTCGCCATCCGCGTTCCCGCCCCGGCCGCGAGCACGATCGCGGCGGTCTGTCCTAATGCCACAGGCGCTCCATGAGCCAGAGGTCGGCCTCGCTCGTGATCGGGACATTGCCATGGTCCCCTTCCACGAGGTGAATGGGGAGCTGCACTCGCCGGCAGAGTGACAGCTCATCAGTGATTGACCATTGAAAATGCCGGGCTTGACCAACGGCGTCATTGAGCGTGGCACGATCAAAGAGCCATGGGCCCTGCAGCAGGAACAGGTGCTGGCGCAGTACGGTTTCGGCGACCCGACCATCGACGGCTCGCTTGTAGGTATTCTTCACCGGCACAGCGGCGACCGTCACCGGTCGCACCTTGCCGGCCTCCATCACTGTCCGCAAGCAGACGGCCGGCACAAGTGGGCGGTTGGCCGGCTGCAGGAGGACGCGCTTGGACGGGGTTGCCGATTCCAGCGCCGATTCCACGGCTTCCAGCCAGCTTCGCGCCGTGATGAAGGACCGAGGTATTTCCTCCGGCCGCGCGACCAGGCTGTCCCCGACCGAGCTGGGCGTCACGTGGGAGAGGACCACCACCACCTCGGCGACCTCGGGAACTGCGCGCAGCGCGCTCAGTGTCCAGTCGATGACCGTCCGGCCTTCCAGCGGGAGCAATACCGCGCGGGCGCTGCCTTCCTCGAAAGGCAGGATGCTCAGCGCGACGGTATCAGCGACCGGTTCCGCCGCCCTGGATCCGGCGCAGGGGCTTTGGCGGCCTGCGCTCCATGGTTGACTCGCTAGCCGGCGCGGCGAAGATCATACGGCCGGCGGCCGTCTGGAGGACGGAGGTGACCACCACCCCGACCGTCTGGTTCATGTACCGGCGGCCATTCTCGATTACGATCATGGTCCCGTCATCCAGGTAGGCGACACCCTGGTTCTGCTCCTTGCCTTCCTTGATCACGGTGACGTTCATCTCCTCGCCGGGGATGACCACCGGTTTCAAGGCGTTGGCCAGGTTGTTCAGGTTGAGGATCTTCACTCCCTCGAGCTGTGCCACCCGGTTGAGGTTGTAGTCGTTGGTCATGATGGCGGCGTTGCGATTGCGAGCCAGCCGGATCAGCTTCATGTCGACCTCGGTGATATCCGGCACGTCCTCGTCGATGAACTCGATGTTGCACAGCGGCTCTTTCTGCAAAAGGTTCAGCACCTCCAGACCACGGCGGCCGCGGTTGCGTCGCAGACCGTCACTGGAGTCCGCTATGTACTGGAGCTCGGCGAGTACGAAGTGGGGCACCAGCAACTTGTCCCGCAGAAAGCCAGTCTGGGCGATGTCAGTGATGCGACCATCGATGATGACACTGGTATCGAGGAGCACGGAACCGGCTTCAGGACCAATCCCGAGCCCGGCTGCGCGAGGGCCCAGCACCAGCGCCATCATCTCGCTGCGGCGGTTCAGGCCGAGGGTCACGCCCCAGTAGGCGAAGGCCACGGCCACGATCAACGAGATGACGAAGCCGAGATACCAGGGGAGCTTGGCCAGGAACAGTCCGACCAGGGCCGCCAACAGCAACCCGACCAGCAACCCGACCGTCGCCGCCACCAGATCTGGCAGCGGCGTGACGTTCAGCTTATCTTCGAGCCAAAAGAAGGGCCTGGTCGTGACGTAGGGAAGCCCGAAGAGTCCGAACAGCGCCCCGGCCAGCATCGTGAGCAGCAACAAAACTGCCTTGAGGGTGTAGTCGTGGATGCCGGCCTGGGCAATGATGAATTGGGCGTACTCCAGCCCCGCTATAAGTCCTAACAAAAGGCCCAGAAGCCGAACGACGCGTTCCACACGCATGGATGTCACCTCCTTCTCGAAGGATCGGCATCCCCCAGAGGAGGAGGAACCAGGTCGAGCGCGCAAGGCGTGCCATCGGTGTGCAGTAATTAAAGCACGAAAATCGTTCCCGCTCGTTCGTACCGGGGGAGGCCATCCGAGCCCTGGGCGTGGGTTACGCTGCTGGCCCTGGCCCTACTCGGAGCGAACCAGCTTGGCGCGCTGGCATCGTCGAGCCCAGGACCGGCACCCAGACCCGCAATGGTCGGCGTTCTGCGCCTCCCCACCGAGCCAAACGATCGGTGCCTGAAAAAGATGATCGCCAAGTACAAGTCGCTCGGCGCCGCCGTGCTGGCCGACCGGGTCAAGCAATGCATGGTGGTGACGGTCATAACTCCGCGGACGCCCGTCGCCCCCTGCATCAGCCCCCTCTCAGCTGTTAGCCTCGCCGGACTGCTGCCGGCAAGTCAGACGCCGACGCCAGGATGTGCAGGCGCGACGACTCGAGGGTCCTGATCGCATCCGCGACGGTTGCCACCCGATGCAGGGTCATGCCCTGCAGTGCCTGACCCCGGATTTCGCTCCCGGCCGGGACGAAAGCCCGGCTGAAGCCAAGGCGGTGGGCCTCGAGCAGCCGCCGTTCAAGTTGGGCCACGCGCCTCACCTCCCCGCTCAGACCAAGCTCACCGAGGGCGACGACGTCACGCCCGGCGGGCTGGTTGTTTGCGTTCGAAGCAATCGCCAGAGCTGTGGCCAGGTCGGCGGCGGGCTCGGTCAGCTTGACGCCGCCAGCCACGTTGACGAAGATGTCCCGGCCGCCCAGCGAGACGCCGGCCCGCTTCTCGAGCACGGCCGCGAGCATATGCAAGCGATTGAGGTCGATGCCGGTGACCGACCGGCGAGGTGTCCCGTAGGCCGCATCCGTGACCAGGCTCTGCAGCTCGACCAGGAGCGGCCGGGTCCCCTCGAGGGCGACGTGCACCACGTTGCCAACCTCCTGGAGGGACCGGTCCTCCAGGAAAGCTCGGCTCGGGTCGAGGACCTCGCGCATTCCGCTGTCGAGCATCTCGAAGATACCGAGCTCATCCGTGGATCCGAATCGATTTTTCTGGCTGCGCAGGATACGAAAGCTCTGGTGTCTCTCGCCTTCGAGGTAAAGCACTGTGTCCACGATGTGCTCCAGGACGCGCGGTCCGGCGATCGCGCCTTCTTTGTTGACATGACCTACCAGGAAGACAGGTACCTGAGTGCTCTTTGCCAGCAACATCAACCTGCCCGCGCACTCCCGCACCTGGCTGACACTGCCCGGCGCCGAGCTCACGCTCTCCATGAAGACGGTCTGGATCGAATCGATGACCGCGAGCGTCGGGCGGATTTGGGTCACCTGCTCGACAATGGCATCCAGGTCGTTCTCGGCAAGTACCAGCAGGCGATCGCCGCCAATGCCCAGGCGGTCTGCCCGCAATTTCAACTGCTGGACCGATTCCTCACCCGATACGTAGAGAACAGGCCCGAATGTCTGCGCGACATCGTGACTGAGCTGCAGCAGCAGGGTGGATTTGCCTATGCCCGGGTCGCCGCCGACCAGGACCAGCGAGCCTGGTACGATGCCGCCGCCCAGCACCTGGTTCAGCTCCCGGATGCCCAGGCGCAGACGGTTGGCCTGAGCGAACTGAACCTCCTTGAGCGCCAGGGCCCGGGCGCCGGAGCTGACGGACCGGGCCGTGGACTTGCCCGTATGGGCGGGCTGCGTCCGGACCTGCTCCTCGACGTAGGTGTTCCAGTTGCCGCATTCGGAGCAGCGGCCAAGCCACCTCGACGACTGGTTGCCGCATTGCTGGCAGGCAAACACCGTTCGGGACGTGGTCTTCGAAGACATCGGCCGGATTGTGGGGGCAGGGCACGACAGCTGTCTGTCGCGGGGGTTCAGGGTCCGGCGATCTGATCAGAGACTGACGAAACGAGGTCAAGGGATTGCCTGACAAGGTCCTGGGCTTGCGCCTGGCTGATGGGGGCGCCCTTGAACGACCCGTTTGCAAGCATGGTGGCCATCTGCTGGGCCAGGGCGTCGCGACGGCTGGTGACGCCTTGCAGAAAAGCCTCGGTCTGTTGATAAGCGGCGTCGCCCTGGGCATCACCACTGGCGAGGCCCTGGGTCGATAGCGTCAGGCTCGCCAGGGCAAGATCGCCCAGCGGCGCGTTGATCTGCTTGTAGGCCTGGGCGAGGGGAAGCGCGGCAGGAGTCTTGAGGGCAGGCGGCGTGGCCCAGTCCTCGAGCGTCTCGAAGAGAACACGGCCCTGACTCATGTAGTCGTCCTGCAAGCCAATGAGTGCGAGCATGCTCGGGCGGAGGTCGGCCTGGTCCGAGAAGAGGCCGTCCGAGACGCCCTGTGGCTTCACACCTGGGCCCACCAGGGCTGCCCAGGTGGTCGTGACATCGGGAGAAATCGTCCCCCGGTTCCAGGCCAATGTGGGATTGACCGCCACGCAGGCGGACTGGCAGCTGGCCGGCCCCACGCTCAGGGAGTAGTCAGGCATGGCGAACAGGACGGCTGACGGTGTCCGGGCAGGATCACCGGTCGTCATGTGCAGCAGCTTCATCGCAACCGGGTCGGCCATGAGCGCGATCAGCGGTGCAGTGTCCTGCGTGTACGGACTCTGGACGG
The DNA here is from genome assembly GCA_005882775.1 of Chloroflexota bacterium. Taxonomy (GTDB): domain Bacteria; phylum Chloroflexota; class Dormibacteria; order CF-121; family CF-121; genus VBDY01. The sequence goes on from VBDY01000128.1 coordinate 23,697, forward strand.
AGATAGCGCCTGCTCCGCGCTCGAGTGACCTGGTGGCGCTGGAATCACGTGCCGGGTTGCCGGTGACATAGATGGCTGGGGCTGCATCCGGCAAAGCCGCGAAGCTGGTGTTGACGCCCTGCCTGGCAAGCAAGCCGTTGAGGTTCGCGCTGGTGGCCCCGACTTTCTGATAGACGCAGGGCGTCGCCACACCGTCGCATCCATCAGGGCCGGCTGCACTACCTGCGAAGTGCGCGCCCTCATCCCCCGAAAACACGAACAGGGTGTTCGTCCGGTCAATGCCGTCCGCCTGAAGTCGGGCGAAGAAGCTGACGAAGGCAGCGTCCGTGGCTTTCAGCGCGGCGACATAAGCTGCCTGGCCCGGACCGTACGGTTGCCCGCCGGCGTGATCGTCGTGGATAGCAGCGATAGACGCGTAGGTCACCGGCACGCCGTGCTCCTGCATGGCGGCGACGTACGACAGGGAGATGGGCGCCGACATCCGGTCGCGTCCCGGGAACCCGGGTCTGCCGGCCGCATCCGTCACCGGGTCGCCGTAAATATCCTTGATCGCGCCTCGGGGACTGAGCACGGCCGCCAGGTAGCGGTTGCCGAACAGGGCCGAGTAGCCGGAATAGCCGCCCGGCTCATCGGGAAGGAGGTCCGGACGGCCGTGGTTGGCGGCGGCGCAGAGCACTTGACCCGCCGCACAGTGGATGGCAATCCCGAGGAAGTCGGCGGACGCCTGGCTCGGGCTGGCGCTGGCTTCCAGTGCTTCGGTAGAGCCGGCGCCGAATACGACTGGCACGTCGCTGGCGACGTTCTCGAGGACCGTGTTGGGAGTGGCAACCATGCCCACGTTGCAGCCGGCCCGGGTGAACGGCACCCAGGGTGCCGGGGCGTTGTGCCCATCCGCGGTCAACAGGTTGTAACGCGTGTCCGAAGGCGCGGCGGTCGATGGATCGAACACGGGCGCCGTCCAGTAAGCCAGCGAGCTGGCCGGATTGCTGGTTCCGTCCGGATTGACGTAGCGGTAGGCGTCACCGACGGGCATCCCGTTGCGGTCACCATAGACACCGGTGAGCGCGGTCAAAGTATCCGATGATGCGTGCGACGTCAGGGCGGCGTGATGGTTGCTCAGCAGCGTTCCGTTCGCCTCCATGAAGTTGAGCAGGTGTGGCAGCTGCTCCAGGTCCGACGGAACACCCGGATCGTCCCGGGTGAAGTGGACGTTGTCCAGGATGATGACAATCACGTGACTGATCTGGCCATGGGCCGAGTGCAGGCTGCACCCGTCAGCGCCAGGAAGCGCCTCCTGCGAGGCTGAGGCACCCAGGCTGCCGAATAGCAGTGCGCCCGCGACCGAATACAGGGTGAATCGCTTGCCTGCCCCCATGGAAGCCTCCCCCGCAGTCTGCGCCCTGGTTGCAATGCCGGCGTGAAGCAGCCATGAATCTTCCGCTAAGCTCCAGTTAAGACGGCTACACTGAAACGCCGTGGCGGCCACGGCGTTTGGGGCGGCAATCCGCCGGGTCGAGGACCCGCGCTTCCTGCGCGGGACCGGCCGCTACGTCGATGACCTCCATCCGGTGGGCCTGCTCCACGCCGTCTTCCTGCGAAGTCATCACGCGCATGCCCGGATCGCCCGCCTGGATGTAGGACCGGCCAGAAGCGCGCCGGGCGTGGTAGCGGTTTTCGTGGCGGCTGATTTCGCCGAGCTGAATCCGCTCCCGGTCGAGACCGCGGGAAACGGACCCAGGCCGGCGCCCCGCCGGCCGCTCGCTGCGGACCGGGTCCGGCACGCGGGTGAGGCGATAGCGATGGTGATTGCCGAGACCCTGGAGGCGGCCAAAGATGCGGTTGAGCTGATCGAGTTTGACCTGGATCCGCTCCCGGTGGTGATCGACGTCGAAGGTGCGCTCAAACCGGAGGCACCGAGGCTGTACGAGAGCGGCAACCAGGCCTTTCGTTCGCACGCCAAGCATGGCCAGGTCAAGCGGTCGTTCGACCGGTCGGACCTGGTAGTGCGGCAGAGGTTACGCAACCAGCGCGTCATCCCGATGGCGATGGAGCCGCGGGGGGCGATTGCGCAGGTCGTGGATGGACGGCTTACCTTGACCCTATCGAGCCAATCGCCGCACTCTGTGCGAGAGTCCATCGCCGAGGTTCTGGGCATGGATGAAACGCTGGTCCGGGTATTGGTCCACGACGTGGGCGGCGGCTTTGGGAGCAAAGGAGGCCACTACGCCGAGGACGTGGCGGTCGCCGAGGCTACCCGCCGGCTCGGGCGGCCGGTCAAGTGGATCGAGGAGCGCCAGGACAACTGCGCAGTCACCTGGCACGGTCGCGGTCAGCTCCAGGACGTCGAGCTGGCAGCCCGGCGCGACGGCACCGTGCTGGCCGTGCGGTCCCAGATCCTGGCGGAAATGGGGGCGCACCTCGAATCCTTCACAGCGCCTGTCCCGACTTTCACCCCCCAGCTGCAGACCGGCTGCTACCGGATCGGGGCCTCGGAGAACACCGTGATTGGCGTATACACCAACACCACGCCAACCGGACCCTACCGCGGCGCCGGTCGCCCGGAGGCCACCTACCTGATCGAGCGGATGATGGACCTGCTCGCCCGCGAGTTGGAGATGGACCCGGCCGAGGTCCGCAAGCGCAATTTCGTGCCGCCCAACGAGTTCCCATACACCAACGTCGCAGATCTGACTTACGACAGCGGGGACTACGCCGCTGCCCTCGACCGCGTGCTCGAGGTGGCTGGATACGCCTCGCTCCGGCGGGCCCAGGCGGAGGCGCGACGGGAGGGCCGGTTGATCGGCATCGGCCTCTCGTGCTACGTCGAGATCGCGGCCGGCGGCCCGGCCGACCGGTGCACCACGCGGCTGGAGCCCGACGGAACAGTGACCGTTATCACGGGTTCCACGCCGCATGGCCAGGGGCATGAGACCACGTGGGCGCAGATCGCCAGCACCCAGATGGGGATCCCGATGGACCGGGTCAGGGTCCGATACGGGGATACGGATGACCCCGCTTACGCGATCGGGACCTTTGGCAGCCGGAGCGCATCCGTGTCCGGCTCAGCCGTGCTCGAGGCGTCGAACAAGTTGCACCGGCAGCTGCGCCGGCTGGCTGCGGGAGCGCTGGAGGCAGCCGAAGCGGACGTGCTGCTGGAAGAGGGGCGGGCGCTGGTCCGGGGGGCGCCAAGCCGAGGCCTGCCGCTGGATAGAGTGGCAGCATGGGCGATCACGCACGAGCAGGAGGCGGCTCTGCGGGCACAGGTCTCGTACGACCCCCCAGACAACGTGTTTCCTTTCGGGGCGCACCTGGCCCAGGTTGAGGTCGACCCCGAGACCGGGCGAGTCGCCGTGCTCCGCTACGTCGCGGTGGATGACTGCGGAAACGTGATCAACCCGATGATCGTGGACGGCCAGATCCACGGCGCGATCGCCCAGGGAATGGCGCAGGCGCTCTTCGAAGAGGCGCTATACGACCCGGAAGGCCAACTGCTGACGGGGAACCTGGTGACCTATATGATGCCGGCAGCTGCGGACGTTCCCAGCTTCGAGCTGGACCGCACCGTGACGCCGTCGCCGAACAACCCGATGGGAGTCAAGGGAGTGGGTGAGGGCGGCACCATCGGATCGGCCCCGGCGGTCGTCAACGCCGTGATGGACGCGCTCAGCCCGCTGGGCATCCGGCATCTGGACATGCCGCTCAGTCCTCTGAAGGTGTGGACCGCGATTCGCTCGGCCCCGCAACCGGACGGAGCCCGCTAGATGCGATTCGGGATCGACATCTCGCAGCACCAGCTCGAGTGGAAACAGATCGTCGAGCGCTTTCAATTCGCAGAGGAGGCGGGCTTCGAGGGCGGCTGGGTCTTTGACCATTTCAAGCCGCTCTATGACGACCCGAAGGGACCGTGCCTCGAGGGATGGACGCTGCTCGCCGGCCTGGCAGCGCTGACCCGGACCATCCGGCTCGGCACCCTGGTAACGGGTATCACCTATCGCCACCCGTCTGTGCTGGCAACCGAAGCCGTCACCGTGGACCAGATCTCGAACGGGCGGCTGGAGCTCGGACTGGGCGCCGCCTGGAACCAGCCCGAGCATGAGGAGCTTGGAATCCAGTTTCCGCCGATCAGGGAGCGAGCGGAGCGGCTCGAGGAAGGCATCGAGGTGATGCGCCTGCTGATGACGCGAGACCGGGCGACATTCAAGGGCCGCCACTATCAGCTCGACGACGCCACCTACCGGCCACGACCGGTCCAGAAACCTCACCCGCCGATCTGGATCGGCGCGGAGGGCGAGCAGCTGATGCTGCCGATCGTCGGCAGGCAAGCGGACGCCTGGCACGCCTATGGCTCACCCACAAGTCTGGCACGCAAATCGAAGCTGATCGACGAGCATGCACAGCGAGCTGGCCGCGATCCCAAGGCGATCCTCCGATCCAGTTCGCTTTCCCTGTCACGGTCGTGGGACGAAGTCCGCAAGCACGCCGAGCGGTTGGCGGGCGCCGGCCTCGGCTACCTGGTGGTGAGCTGGCCATCGGAGGGCAGGCGGCACCTGGAGCACTTCGTGACGAAGCTCATGCCCGACCTCCGCGCCCTGTAGCTCAGGGTTCCTCAGACTCCAAAGGGGGCAGCTCCCGTCGTAATCGCTGGACAGCGCGATACACGAGGAGCTTGACCGCCGCCGAGCTCTTTCCCATCACCTGGCCGATCTCTTCGAGCGTCCTGTCCTCTGAGAACTTCAGGGCCATGGCGGTCCGCTGCTGGCGGGGAAGCCGCCCGATCGCCTGCCAGACGCGACGGATGCGCTCGCGCCGGATCACCTCGTCGAGAACGTTTGAGTCGCACGCCGGAAGGTCCATCGCCTGCTCGAGATCGAGCTCACCGCGGCCGGCACGGTAGTGGTCAGCCACGGCCCGATTGGCGATCTGGTACAGCCAGGCCGAAAACGGCCGGCCCATGTTCCGATACTGGTGGATATGCCTGAGCGCCTTGAAGAAGACGTCCTCCGTTATGTCCTCCGCCAGGGCCCGCTCATGGACGCGGGAGTAGACATAGCGGTAGATCAATCCGCAATAGCGGTCGTACAGGTCGCCGAAGGCAGCCGGGTCGCGCTTGGCCCGCTCTACGGGGCCCTCGTCGACCGGTTCGCGAGAAGACCGTGACCCGGCGAGCAGCAAGTCCGTTGAACGGTCGTACGAGCCGGCGCGCGCTTTCATTGAGCCGCAGGCTACCGCCGCTCGCGCGCCGGGTCATCACGGAAATACCTGAGATTTAGTCCGGCTGGCCCTGAGGACGAAGGCGCTGTGGCCCCGCGTACACGTTCAGACTGCGCCCGCGGAGGAAGCCGATGAGCGTCAGGTTGGACGCCTGGGCAAGCTCGCGAGCCAGGCTCGAGGGGGCCGAGACGGCGACAATCACCGGGATCCGGGCCTGCAGTGCCTTCTGGACGATCTCGAAGGAGGTCCTGCCGCTGACCATCAAGATGTTCCGAGCCAGGGGAACGAGGCCGCGGCCCAGAGCATGGCCGACCACCTTGTCGACCGCGTTGTGCCGACCGACATCTTCCCGTACCACCACGGGATCACCCTCCACGGTGAAGAGGCCGGCCGCGTGCAGGCCGCCGGTCCGGGCGAAGACGTCCTGAGCCGAGCGGAGGCTCGCGTCCAGGCCGAATATCACCTCTTGATCCACCCTCATGCCATCGTCCGCCAGGGGCGCGGCCTGCCGGTGGACGGCCTCGATGCTGCTGACGCCACAGAGCCCGCAGCTGGAGGCGGCGAAGAAGTTGCGCTGCCAGCGGCTGTCCCGACCCGGTGCGCCCGGCGCGAGAGTCACATCCACGATGTTCTCCAGCTGCGGGTGCTCGCCGTTGGGAATAACCCGGAACCCGGTCATGTCTGCGGTAGCGCGGATGATTCCTTCGCCGAACAGGAACCCGCTGACCAGATCGGCATCGTGGCCGGGGGTACGCATGATCACCGTGAGCGGCTCACCGTTCAGCCGGACTTCGAGAGGCTCCTCAGCGGCCAGCTCGTCGGCGCGCATACCGATCTCCTCGGCCACGTGGACCACCCGGGCACGCTGGGATGCGCGATCGGCGCCCATAGATCGATCCTAACCTACGTCTTCCCAGCGATAGGCGATGACGCCCCTGGCAAACAAGACCCCGACCCCGGCGCGCACCAGGTAGGGCTCGACGCCGGTGTAGAGCGGGATCAGCCGGGTGTCATCCAGGGCGATCTGCTCGGCCTGCTGGTAGGCGGCCAGCGCCTGGTCGAATGAGGTGGCCCTGCGACCAAGGTCCAGGGCACCATCCACCCGGGAGTCGCTGAGCCGCAGGTTGTTGAACTGGCTGCCGGAGCGGAGGAGGTTCTCCAGGACGTCGGCCGGATAGGGAACATCGGCGCTCCAGGTGTCGATGAATAGCGGTAGCCGGTCGAGGGAAGCCTGCGTGAAGAAATCGCCCAGAGGATGAAGGACGACCGTCCGGCCGGTCGCGTCGCCGAGCTGGGCCTGCATCTCCCGAGCGACCCGGCCCACCGTGCTGTTGGTCGACATATAGAGGTCGATGCGCGATGGAAAACCGGCCTGGTCGAGGGCGAACTTTGCGGATGGAGGATTGTAGGCGGGGAACTTGCGGTCGACGTGACCGGGGATGGCGGCCGGGAGCAGGTCATTTGCGGCCGAGGCCAGCAGCGAGCCAAACTGGGCCAGGTCGGTGAGGCGACCGCGGTCGATTGCCTGCGCCAGGGCCATTCGAACCACCCGCCCGTAGGAGCTTCCCGCAAGGGTGTTGAACCCCAGCCAGGTGGTGCGTGCAAGCGCCACTCGATGGAGCTCAGCGGCGTGCCCTGGGTCGCGCTCGAAAGCGAGCAGCTGGGGGCCGGTAAAGCCGTGGGCGATGTCCGCCTCCCCCTTGACGAATCGGTCAAGCCGCCTGGCGCTGTCGGGAACGATGGTGATCGTTACGGACCGTACCCGGGGAGTCCCGCCCCAGTAGGTGGGGTTGGCTGCCAGGCGCAGCTGCACCCCACGTTGCCACTGGTCGAGACGGTACGGCCCGCTACCGCCGGTCGGCTCAGCAGGCTTGCCCGGGTCAGACAGCCAGAAGGGGGGCATGGAGAGGAGTGTCAGGAGCTCGCTATCAGGAGCCGGGAGATGAATGCGGAGAGTCCGCTTGTCGAGAGCCGTGACCCCGACAAGCTGGTCGCCGGGGTAGCGCGCACCCAGAGCGGCCATAAAGCCGGTCAAAGGGCTGGCGGTCGCTGGGGCCAGCACCCGGGTCCAGTCCGCGACAGCATCCTGCGCCTGGACCTCGGCACCGGACTGGTAATGCGCGGAGCGGAGATGAAAGGTATAGGTGCGACCGCTGTCACTCAAATCCCAGCGCTCGGCGAGGCCGGGTATAGGGCGCGACCCGGCGTCGAGCCGAGTCAGGCCTTCGAAGATTTCACTGCCAATCGCGAGCGAGGTCGGATCGTCGACGAGCGCCGGATCGAGCGTCTGGGCGTCCTCAGCCTCCAGGATGGCAAGGCTGGTGACCGGCCCAGGACGCGGCGTCCCCCTGGATGTCGAGGTCGATGGACCATTGCAGGACACCGCCGTCAGCACGAGCACCAGCGCGACCCCTCGCCGGGCGCGCCAAGGCATTTTCGGATACTAGCAAGGTGTTTTTTCGGCGAGTCGTGATGCTGGCGGCCCTCGGGCTCAGCCTCAGCAGCACCCTGATCAACCCATCGGCGGGACGTGCCGCCGGAGGAGCCACCGTGCTCTCGGTTACCGTCCTCCCCAACCCGCCCTCCATGGGCGGGGTCGTCCGGCTCAAGCTGCAGTTGCGCAACGACTCGTCAGCACCCTGGTCGGCGAATGACCTGGTCCGACTGACCTGGAAGGGCGCGAACGGATCGGCCATCGAGGACACCCGCCGGCTGGGAAAGGACATGACGGTGGGCTCGAGCATCACGCTGACGCTGACCACCCTGGCCCCGGCGGCGGCGGGAGACTTCACCCTGGTGACCGAGCTCGACACCGGCGGCAAGCGCATGCCGATCGGTGATCCGAACCAGTTCCACCTCGGGGGCTTTCTCTTCAGCGGACGCGGCAACGGGCACGGCCTGGGCATGAGCCAGTGGGGCGCCCGAGGACGGGCGGCCGCCGGACAGGGTTACCGGACGATGCTTTCCGACTACTACCGGGGGACCCGGATCGAGACGCGCGACACATCGGGTCTGGTGCGGGTCGCGCTCACGCATGGAGCAGTGGACCTCTCACGGGCCTGGCCGCGGTTGTTCGGTCCTCTCCCCATGGTCGCGGGCCCGGTCACGGTGGAGGGCGCCCCTCTCAAGGTCACCGCCGAGGAGGTCCTCGCCTTCGGCACGAATACGAGCGGGCAACCGGTGGCTTTCATCGCCTCGCCGGGCGGGAGCCCGAAGGGTGCCAGGGTTGTTATCTCGGGCACGCTCACCGTTCACCCTGATGGCGCGGCCGGCATCCGGACCAACCTGCTTGAAACTATGGGCGCCGATTTTCGGAGCGGGGCCGAGCAACGGCGTTATGGAGGCGTGCTCCAGATCGTCCCCAGGGGCGCGGCCACGGTGCTGCCCGTAAACGTGCTGCCGATCGAGGACTACCTGAAGGGTGTGGTGCCGGCCGAGATGCCTGCCTACTGGGGCGTGGAGGCGCTGAAAGCGCAAGCCGTGGCGGCCCGAACCTACGCGCTCCGCAAAATCCTTTTGGGGGGCTCGGGCGACTTCGACCTGGAGGGCAACGAGTTCGACCAGGCCTACGGCGGACTCACCGAGTCGCGGCCAACGACCGATGACGCGGTCAGCGCAACGAAGGGCCAGGTGCTCACGTCCGGCGGCCACCTGATCGATGCCCTGTACACCTCGTCCGACGGAGGGCACAGCGAAAACAGTGAGTACGGCTTCATCCACTGGAACCACGGGCTGCGGCCAGCCGCGAGCCTCCCCTATCTGCGCGGGATTGTCGACCCCCTTGACCAGGCGCCGGGCTGGCAGGTCGGCCCGCTCTCGCCGGCTGACGCCGCCACCATCCTGCGCGACAACGGGGACGACCTGGGGGATCGGCTGAACGGCATCGACATCCTGCAAACCGGCCCGTCCGGGCGCGTCCTCGGCGTCCGGCTCCGCGGTAGCAGCGCGAGCGAAGAGGTCAGCGGACCGTACCTTCGTTTTCTGTTCAGCTTGCCGGACACCCTGGTTACGATCGCCGGCGGCCCTTAAGAAACGAACGCGTCAATGGCGGCGAGCCCACGCCTGGGTCACGGCTTTCCCTGATTCGTTTCGACGACTGACGGATCGATTTCGCAGCTGAACGAGCCAGCCACAAGTCGCTGCCAACCGTATGGAACCTGGTTGCGTGGCACGTTCTATGGCGTTTCATGGATTGGGAGCCGTAATGCCAATCGTCATGATCACGGCAGGTCGTCGCCACAGACGCGGCCAGTCGCTGACTGAGTTTGCGCTGGTCGTGCCCGTCCTCTTTCTGCTGATTTTTGGCGTGCTCGATGGCTCTCTCCTGATGTTCAGCGTCGGCACGGCGCGGTACGCCGCCGGCGAGGGATCGCGCCAGGCGGCTGCACTCGGGAACGCGGCTAACGCGGACTCCAAGATCGTGGGCGCCATCCGGGCCACGGTCAGCAGCACGTCCCTCTTCCAGGTCGATGAGATCGACATCTACAAGCTGAACCAGGACGGCAACGGCAACCTGACCCCGGATCTCGCCCATTACAACAAGTACAAGCTCGACGGGACGCCGATGATCAACCCGGAACCATGGCCGTCGCCCTCGCGCAATGTTGGCAATGGGACGAGCGACTTCATGGGTGTGACCGTCAACTACACCTACAACTGGAAGGCCGGATTCTTCTCTCCACTGGGTCCGGTAAAGACGAACGCGACCGTTTACATCCGCCTGGAGCCGCAGAGTTACTGAGATGCGCCACCAGCTGAGTCTCGAGAAACGCGGACGTCGCGGCCAGTCGCTGGCCGAGATGGCGGTTGTGATCCCGGTGCTGGTCTTCCTCTTGATGGGAGGCTTTGACGCCACCATGCTGATCGCCAACAAGATCACGGCCGGTTATGCCGTCCGGCAGGGAGCCCGGCTTGCCGCCGAGCTGGGCGGCTCTCAGACCAACCCTGGTGCCACCACCCTGCAGATCGACCGGCAGATCGCCCGCAACGCGCTGGCGGTCGCGCGAAGCATGAACGCGGTAACGCTCAAAGAAGTGGACATCTATGCGCCGAGCAAGCCGGACGGGTCCTACACTGCCGGCGACCCGGTCGACCAGTACTTTGTCAGCTCGGACGGCAGCCTGAGCGCGGGCTCGGCAACCTTTCCGATCCAGAACCGCAACCAGACCCCTCCGAACGAGACCTCGATCGGCGTCCGGATGCTGTGGCAGTACTCTCCACCGGCGGGCGTCTTTCCCAAGAACATGCAGATGGAGGACTACGCCGTGATGAAAGCGGCGCCGGTGCTGGTATGAAAGGCCGCCACCTGCCAGGCTCACGGGTTCCAGGGCGCCGGCTTCGGAGCAAGGCCGGCCAGGCGATCGTCCTGCTCGCCCTGACGGGGACCCTGCTGATTGGCGGCGTCGGGATCGCCGTCGACCTGGCGGTGGGCTTCATGTACAGCGTCGCCGCAGAACGGGCGGCGGCCGCCGCGGCGCTCTCGGGCGTGGTCTTCATGCCAGACGAGTTCGATCCTGCCTCGGCAGTCCCGCTCGGCTCACGCAACGACGCCACCGATCGTGCCATCGACGAGGCGCGCCGCAATGGCTTCACCAACGGTGACCCACTGGCCGGCGTTATCGTGACCCCGGCCCGGGTGGCGGGCAAAACCAACCAGCTGCAGGTCACCGTCTCGAGGAACGCCCCCGTCTTCTTCATGCAGATCTTCGGCTTCCAGACCTACCAGGTCAGCCGTACCGCCGTGGCCGCCTACCTGCCGCCGATCTCCCTCGGCCAGCCCGGCAGCCAGGTGGGAACCAGTCTGGCCGAGCTGGGCAACAGCCGTTTCTTCTTCGTCCGCACCGAAGGCTGGGGAACCGACCGGTCCCAGGGCGATGGCTATACTCCAAACTCGAGCGCACCCACCGCCTCCTACGGAACTTCCTCCGACGTCCACCTGGCGAGCTTCGCCAACGGGACCGAGACAAGGGACCCAACCGTGGCGGACCGTGGAGGCTACGACTACCGGATCAACGTGCCGACAGGCGGGTCGGGCGGAGTGGTCCAGGTCTACAACGCGGCCTTTTCACCGGACGGCACTGGAGCCACAGCGAACTTCTGCGACAACGTGCAAAATCCGGGGCCGGCAAACTGCTCGAGCAAGGGGAATAACTGGTTCCACGAGGACGACGGCGGTCCCTTCGCTTACAGCACCACGCCGCCAAACAACTACTCAACAATGCGATACACCCTCTACCGGGTCAATAACCCCTTCATCCGGGGTAGCGACGTGCTGCTCTCGCAACTGACCGTCTATCCAATCGACGCCCGGAACTGGTCGAAGCCGGCCCAGCAGTACCTGATAGCGGGCGGTCCCAACCGCGGACAGACGGTCACCCAGCAGTACGCGGGCGGGCTGCCGACCAACATGCTGATCTATCACAGCTGGATCGATGTCGCGACCTACACCGGAGCCCAGGACAACGGCCTGGTCAGTCTGCGGCAGACAGGAAATTTCTCCACCTACTACCAGGGCGGCGCGCTGGTGCCCGGAACGTACCGGCTCCGGGTCGACACGCTCGACTATTCCGGAGCCAGCTTCACCAACGGCAGCACCGGCGGGCACAAGGGCTATGCGGTGCGAGCGCTGAACGGCGACGTGAACCGGACGGCCTGCGGCAACTGCGACGTGGCCGCCTGGAACGAAATCTGCTTCTTTACGCCATTCGATGCCGGCCCAGGCGGGAACTTCAAGATGAACCTGTTCCAGCTCACACCGGACTATGCGGGACTGACGGTCAGCATCGACATCTGGGACGTGGGGGATATCTCGAGCACTACCGGGTTCGTCCGGATCAATATCCTCGATCCCAGCGGGGCTGTCGCCACGTCACCCCAGGGCGTCAACATCTACGACCTCGGCGTACAACGCTCAAACCTCGCCAGCGGACAGTACGCGGTGATCGCCAGTGCCCAGAACGGTAACCAGGTCGCCTCATTTGTCGCCACCGACACCTCAAATGGGACCACCCGGAACAGCCACTGGGTCCATATCGAACTGCCCATCCCATCGACCTACAACCCGCCACCCGGGCAGTACTGGTGGAGCATGCAGTACCTGACCGGCGCCAACACCGTGGCGGTGGACACCGTCACCGTGGCGGTCGGCCTAAAGGGCGGGCCGATCCACCTGGTTCCGTAACCCCCCACCCCGACCCCCCCAGAGGGGGAGGGAGAAGACTACATACCCCAGAGGGGGAGGGAAAAGACTTTTAGCTCTCGCCCTTGCCCTTGCCCGCGACGGGCTCCTTGGGCGGCTTCTCCGGTTTCTCGGGTTTCTCGGGCTTCTCGGCTTTGGGCTCGCGCGGCTTCTGGATGGGTGACAGCTTGAGCTGGCCGTCGACCATGTCGACGACCACGGAGTCACCCGCGCTGAACTTGGTGGTGAGCAACGTCTCGGAGAGTGGGTCCTCGATCAGGCGCTGGATGACGCGCCGCAGCGGCCGAGCCCCGTAGATCTTGTCGTAGCCTTCCTTGGCCAGGTAATCCTTGGCCTCAGCGGTGACCTCCAGCTTCATCTCGTGCTCCTCGAGCCGCTGGGCCACCTTGTAGACAAGCAGGTCGACGATCTGCCGCATCTCGGCCGGGGTGAGCGCCTTGAAGACGACCACCGCATCGACACGATTCAAGAACTCTGGACGGAAGGTTTTCTTCAGCTCGTCCATGATCTTCTCGCGCATCTTGCCGTGCTCTTTCTCTTCCTGGGTGGTCCCCATCTGCATGGAGGGCTGGAAGCCGAGCGAGGTGGTGGCCTGCTGGAGGTTGGTGACGCCAATGTTCGACGTCATGATCACGATGGTGTTAGCGAAGTTGACCTGCTTGCCCTTGGCATCGGCGAGCCGCCCATCCTCCAGGATCTGGAGCAGCATGTTGAATACCTCGGGGTGGGCCTTCTCGATCTCATCGAACAGCACCACCGAATAGGGACGGCGCCGGATCGCCTCCGTCAGCTGGCCACCTTCGTCATAGCCGACGTAGCCGGGCGGTGACCCCACGAGGCGGGCCGTGGTGTGGCGTTCCATGAACTCGGACATGTCCAGGCGAACGATGGCGTCCTCGTTGTCGAAGAGGAAGCGCGCCAGCTGGCGGGCGAGCTCGGTCTTGCCCACGCCGGTCGGCCCCAGGAAGATGAACGAGCCGATCGGGCGGCGGGCGTCCTTGAGGCCGGCCCGGGCCCGGCGGACGGCCTGCGAGACGACCTTGACCGCGTCCTCCTGGCCGATCAGGCGGGCGTGGATGTCCTCCTCCATGCGCAGCAGGCGGGCTGACTCCTCCTCCACCAGACGGGAGACTGGCACGCCGGTCCAGGAGCTTACGATCTCGGCGATGTGCTCCTCGTCGACCTCGGGGACGGTGGCGCCGAGCTTGTCGCGCCACTCCATCTCTTCCTTGACGTACTTGTCCTTGAGCTTCTTCTCCTTGTCCCGGAAGGAGGCCGCCGTCTCGTAGTCCTGGTTGGCGATCGCCTCTTCCTTCTTGATCTGGAGCTCGCGGATCTCTTTCTGCATGGTCTTGAGCTCGGGCGGCGTGGTGGTGAGCTTCATCCGCACGCGCGCAGAGGCCTCGTCCATCAGATCGATGGCCTTGTCGGGCAGCGACCGGTCGGAGACGTAGCGGACCGACAACTCGGCCGCGGCCTTGATGGCCTTGTCCGTGACCTTGACCCGGTGGTGCTTTTCGTAGAGAGCCTTCACGCCATGGAGGATGGAGATGGTCTCCACCAGCGTCGGCTCGTCGACGAAGACGGGCTGGAACCGCCGCTCGAGGGCAGCGTCCTTCTCGATGTACTTGCGGTACTCGTTCAGGGTGGTGGCACCGATGCACTGGATCTCGCCGCGCGCCAGGGCCGGCTTGAGGATGTTGGCGGCGTCGATGGCGCCTTCGGCGGCTCCGGCACCGACCAGGGTGTGGAGCTCGTCGATGAAGAGGACGACCTCACGGCTGGAGCGGATCTCGTCCAGGATTTTCTTCAAGCGCTCCTCGAACTCGCCGCGGTACTTGGTGCCGGCGACGAGCGCGCCCATGTCCAGGGTAAGCACCCGCTTGCCGCGCAGCGACTCGGGAATGTTGCCGAGCACGATCTGCTGGGCCAGGCCCTCAGCGATGGCGGTCTTGCCCACGCCGGGCTCGCCGATCAGCGCGGGGTTGTTCTTGGTCCGTCGGGAGAGGATCTGCACCACCCGCTCGATCTCGGTCTCGCGGCCGATGACCGGGTCGAGCGTGTTCTTGGCAGCCAGGTCAGTCAGATCTCTGCAGAACTGGTCGAGGAGCGGGGTCTTGGAGGGCTTCTTGGCGGTGGCGGCCTCCTCGTCGAGTCCGCTTTCGTGCAGCAGCCGGTCGATCTCCCCGCGGACCTTCTCCAGGTTGGCGCCCAGGTCTTCGAGCACATGGGCGGCGATGCCCTCGCCCTCAATCAGGAGCCCGAGCAGCAGGTGCTCGGTGCCGACGTAGTTGTTGCCCATCCGGCGCGCTTCCTCGAAGGAGATCTCGATCACCTTCTTGACCCGCGAGGTGGGAATGATCTGCTGGATGATGATCCGTTCGTTGCGGCCCAGCACCGACTCGATGGTGGCCCGGACCTTGTTGATTTCCACGCCAAGGTTGTTGAGCACCTTCGCCGCCAGGCCCTCGCCCTCGCGCAACAGGCCAAGCAGTAGATGCTCGGTGCCGATATAAGAATGATGCGAGCGCTCGGCCTCTTCCTGAGCCAGGGTCAGGACTTTCTTCGCTCGCTCCGTAAATCGTTCAAACGGGTACAAACAGGATCCTCCGCATCAATGCAATCGGCTACTTATACGATACCCCGATACGGTCGAAGTATATCGCCGCAAATCAAATTCTCTGACAGGACGCCTCAAACGCTCGCCTGGCACTAAAAGTCTCAAACGCGGGTTTGGCACGCCTCGCGCCACCCGCGTGGGGCGACGC
>VBDY01000195.1 GCA_005882775.1 Chloroflexota bacterium
CTTCGCCCTCTGCGTGGACGACTACGTGATCACCAGCTTCGTGTCGGGCAACACGCTCACCTTCCCCCTCTGGGTCTATGGAGCCACCCGGGAGGGGGTGCCGCCCCAGGTCAACGTGATCGGGACCTTCATCTTCGTGGGCGGCGGGCTGCTGGCGATCACGGGAGGCCTGGTGCGAAGCTGGCGGAGCCGGCAGCTGGCTCGTGAGTCGACCTCGTGACCCGGACCGGAGGCTTTGAGATCGAGGTCGACGAGGGCGCCAGAACCTGGCTGGCCAAACACCCGCAGGTGGGTCAGGTCGTCATCGCTTACGAAGAGCACCGGTGTTGCGGCGGCGGTAAGATCTGCGACATTCGGTTGCGTGGTGCGAAGCGAACTGAGCAGAAGCCGCTGCTCGAGGCGGGTTCGGTTGAGGGCCGCCCGGTCCTGGTCGACCGGCGGATCGTCCGACGCCTGCCCCGGCGGCTGCCCATCACGGTCCGGGGAATCGGCCCGTTGCGCGGCCTGAGCCTGGACCTGGACGGCGAGCAGTGGGCAAACCTGCTCTATGCCCGGGTTTGAAGCGCCCAGAAGGTCATTGACGGCGGCCTGACCGCCTGCTACCTTAGGTCGGAACCTAAACCGTGAGGAGGGGAAGCCTATGCCCGAACGCACCGTGATGACGCCCCCGGCGGGCGCCGCTGCTACCGACCAGGAGGCGGCCGACGCCCGTGACCTGGCCGGCTTCGGCTACAAACAAGAGCTCAAGCGAATTCTCGGCGTTTACTCGAGCTTCGCCGTCGCCTTCTCGTATATCTCACCGAGCACCGGCATCTTCACGCTGTACGCACTGGGGCTGGGAATCGGCGGGGCCTTCTTCTTCTGGAGCTGGCCAATCGTCGCCCTCGGGCAGTTCATCATCGCCCTCAACTTCGCTGAGGTCAGCTCGCACTTCCCGGTCGCCGGGTCGGTCTATCAGTGGACAAAGTACCTCTCCAACCGGACCTACTCCTGGTTCACGGGATGGGTGTATCTGTTTGCCGGCGTTCTGACGATCACCGCGGTCGATGTGACCATCCCGATTGTGCTGATCCCGTTGCTGAACAACGTGTTCGGCCTGAACATCCCGACCGGGACCGCGAATGGCGCTGTCCAGGCGCAGGTAATCGTCGCCGCCCTGGTCCTGATCAGCACCACGCTGCTGAACATCTACGGCGTTCGGCTGGTCGCGTTCGTGAACAACACGGGGGTGCTGTTCGAGATCCTGGGTATGGTGGTCTTCGCACTCGTACTGCTCATCTTCAACCACCACCAGTCGGCTGATGTGGTCTTCAACACGACGGCACTGGGCTCGGGTTTTGGGAGCCAGTCAGGTACCTTCCTGGCGGCCATGTTCATGTCGCTGTTCGTCATCTATGGGTTCGACACAGCGAGCACGCTCGCCGAGGAGACACGGAACCCGCGCGCCATGGCACCCAAGGCGGTCCTCTGGGCGGTGATTGGCGCGTTCATCATCGGCACGATCTTCCTCTACTCGACCATCATCGCGATCCCCGGCAATATCGGCGACTACGTGTCGAAGACGGGGGCCGGAACCGTTGTCCCGCCGGTCGACATCATCACGTCGAACCTGCCGAGCTGGGCGTCGAATCTGTACCTGCTCGTCGTCTTCGCCGCGATCTACGTGTGCTGCCTCGCGATCCAGACGTCCACCATCCGGTTGGCCTTCGGCATGGCACGTGATGGCAAGCTTCCATTCGCTCGCGTCTACAACAAGGTCAGCCCCAGACTGCACACGCCGGTCTGGACGTGCGTGGTGGTCGGCGTCCTGTCGGCGATCCCCTACCTCTACTACTCAGGCGCCGGAACGGTCGCCATCGCCGCAACCGGGATGATCTACCTGTCTTACATCCTGGGGAACATCGCCATCCTCATCGCTCGACTGAGAGGCTGGCCCAAAGCGGTGGCGCCCTTCAAGCTTCGTGGCTGGGGCCTGGTGGTCAACATCCTGGGCCTCCTGTGGGGCGGCAGCATGTTGGTCAACTTCCTCTGGCCGCGAGCGGCCAGCAACCCCAACCTCGGCGCGCTGCCGAATCTCGGCGGACTGCCGGGGGTGATCGGCAACATCCCGATCTTCGAGGCCACCGTCGCCGTCGTGCTGATTGTCGGCGCCATCTATTACCTGGTGGCTCAGCGCAACAAGCCGGAGGTCGTCGCCGCAGCCGTAGCTTGAGACTCGCAGAGGCGGCGGCTCGGGGCCGCCGCCTTTTTCATACCTATAATGACCAGCGAATGGCCATTAAGATCCGCGTTCCGGGGGCGCTGCGCCAGCTGACCCGCGGCGCCGCCATCGTCGAGGTCGATGCCGGTGATGTTTCCGCGGCGCTGGACGCCCTCAACCAGAAATATCCCGGCTTCCGGGAGCGGCTCTACGACGACAAGGGCCAGCTCCGCCAGTTCATCAACATCTACCGGAACGACGAGGACATCCGGTTCGGCTCCGGGCTCAAGACGCCGCTCGCCGAAAACGACGATCTGTCGATCGTGCCGGCCGTCGCGGGCGGTAGGACCGGGACGGGCCGCTGAACGTGGCGCGGACCGCCGTCCGCCTGACCTTCACCGGAAACGCCCTGAACGATCCCGTCATCTACCAGATCGGCAAGGACTACCGGGTAGTAACAAACATCCGGCGTGCCGACCGCGCTGAGGACTCCGGCTGGGTCGAGCTCGACCTGGATGGCGAGCCGGGCGAGATCGACGGCGCCCTCGAGTACTGCAAGGGTCGAGGCATCACCGTGGAGAAGCTGCCTCACTGATGCGGGTAGCCGTGGCGATGAGCGGGGGGGTCGATTCTTCGGTCGCGGCCGCCCTGTTGCAGGAAGAAGGCCACGAGGTTTTCGGAGTCACCCTTCAGCTCTGGCCAAAGGACATGGCTGCGAAAGACTTTGACAAGCACCACGGCTGTTGCTCTCTCGACGCGGTGGAAGACGCTCGCCGGGTGGCGACCCGGCTGGGCATTTCCTATTACGTCCTCAACTTTGAAAACGAGTTCCGGTCGGCCGTG
>VBDY01000196.1 GCA_005882775.1 Chloroflexota bacterium
TCGCTTTTCGCGCTCGGTTCAAATTGAAGAGCGTGCGGCCCTTGTCGTACAAGGCCGTCTGCGAGGTATTCAGGTACTTGGGCTGCTGCGTCTCATCGAACACACGTCCGCCAAAGGCGATCAGCTCACCGCGCTCGTCGTGGATCGGGATGATAATCCGCTGGCGGAACCGGTCCCATAGCTCGCCACCACCCTCCGGCCTCACAGCCAATCCCGCTTCGAGCATCTCGCCGTCGCCGACGCCGTGTTTGCGCAGGAACCGAACCAGGTTGTCCTTGCGCAGGCCGGCTGGCGCGAATCCGATCTGAAACTCGCCGAGCGAGTTTCGCGTGATTCCCCGAGCCTCCAGCTTGACCAGGGCTCCCTTCCCGGCCGGGTTCTCCATAAGGATGTGGTGGAAATAGCGGACGGCGACCTGGTTCAGCCGTTCGATCGACCGCTTGAGCTCCCGCCGGCGACCGGCCCCCTGCGATTCCTCGAGCTCGACGCCGGTCTTCTCGGCCAGCAGCCGCAACGCCCCCAGGAAGTCGATGTGCTCGATCTCCTGGATGAAGGTGAACATGTCGCCGCCGCGCTGGCAGCCGTAGCAGTGCCACAGCTGCTTCTCCGGAGATACATATAAGGATGGAGTCTTCTCCTGGTGGAAGGGACACAGACCCTTCAGGTCCCGCCCGGCCTTTTGTAGCCGCAAGTGCTCCGACACGAGGTCTGCGAGATCTAGCCGGTCCTTGATCTCCTGGACCGCGTCCTGCTTGACCGAGGGCATCGCCGAAAGCTTACTGATCCTGTCAATTGGTCCCCCCCGAAATCATGCCCGGCCCGGTATTGTGTACCTACTAACAAGGAGGGACAGCATGGATGAAATGACCAACCGGCTCTTAAACCCCCCGTTTGCACAGGACCCGCCGGTCAAGCTCGACATCGACGCCAAAATCCTCGGCATCATCATTGCCATTCTTTCGGCGATCGGCGTCATTGCCGGCTTGTTCGGGTTGCTGGCGCTGCTTGGGTTCTCGGCGCTTCTCGCCGCCGCGGGAGCCAGCGGGATAGTGTTTCTCGCCTGGATCGGGGTACTCGCCGGCCTGGTAGCCGACGTCATGTCGCTGCTCGGTGGCTGGCAGATGTACCAGGGGATCGCTGATGGCAAGCGCCTGGTCATCTATGGGCTGGCGATCGGTTTCGTGGCCCAGATCGTGAGCGCGCTCGGCTATGCCTCGATCGGCAGCCTCATTCTGCCGATCCTTGTCATCCTGGTCGTCTACTACCTGGTTGTGATTAGCCGTTTCCCGGGGCCAGCACCCTCGGTCTAGCTCTGGTTGTAGCAAGCCCGCCCGGACCTTTTCGGGCGGGCTTACAGCCCGGGTGCTCGTTTTCTTGACACTATTGGGCTAACTGCGCTCTACTGAGAGTAGTCGGAATCGGCTTTCCCGCTAGGAGGCCTCTCGGTGAAGCGCGTCATCATTCCCCTGCTCTCAGCCATCTCTATTGCCTTTCTTAGCAGTCCAGTTTTCGCCGACACCACCCAGGGAGGGCCGCCTCCACCGCCTCCGCCAGGCGGCGGCACCGGCCAGGGAGGCGGGGGCGGCGGAACCGGGCCCCCGGGACCGATCGCCTTCGCCGGCAGCTGCCAGCGAGCCGAGATCGGCGGGCCGGTCTTCCCCGGCCAGTCCGATTCCTGTGGCATCCAGATGCAGTACGGCACCTTGCGACCCGGATCGAGCGTGACCCTTGTGGTCTCTGTGAACACGTCTGGCAATCCGGGGTTCGGTCAGACCTCGTGTGGCGCCGGGCCATCAGACACCGTCCAGGGCTCGGGCTCCAGGTCGTGCTCGTTCGCTTTTCCGAACGGCGCTTCGGGGTTCACAAACCTCGGCACCCTTACGTTCGTCGCCCCATCGAATGCCGCCCCCTATGGTCAGGTCCATATGGTTGCTCAGGTGCTCGACCAAAACCAGGCCTTCATCCTGGGTGTCTCCCTCGACGGGCCGGGCTCGTTTATCTCGCCTGACCCGCCGGTCACCATGACTCTGGACAGCCTTTCGGCGACCGAGGGTCAGTCCTTCTCCGGGACCCTGGCTTCATTCTCGGACGCGGATGCCTACGGCCAACCTGGCATGTATTTCGCCACTATCGACTGGGGAGACGGATCGCCGAATGCGCTGCCAGCCACGATATCCGGCTGGTCGGTGACCGGGTCTCACACTTACTCGGAAGAGGGCACCTACACGGTCACCATCACCCTGCGCGATTCGGATACGCCTTACAACTACGCAATCGCGAGCGGCTCCGCGACCGTGGCCGACGCCGCCCTGAACGCCACCGGCCGTACGGTCAACACCACCAACGGGTTCAGCGACCTCGCCGTGGCCGGTTTCACCGACGCCAACCCCAACCCGAGCTTGGCCGACTTCAGCGGCAGCATCGACTGGGGCGACAACTCATCGTCCTCCGCCGGGATCGCGCTGAGCGGCGATCATTTCGACGTCGCCGGGTCACATAGCTACGCGGACCTGGGCGCGCACACGGTCAGCGTGCACGTCTGCGATGTGGGCGGCAGCTGCGCGGACGCGACCTCTCAACTTCTCGTTTATGGCCTGTCGACCGGCGGGAATTTCGTGATCGGCGACGCCACTTCCACGGCGGCCACCTTCTGGGGCGCCAACTGGTCAGCGTCCAACCCGCTTGGTGGAGGGACAGCTCCAGCCGCCTTCAAGGGCTTTGCCAACAACCCCAACGCCGCACCCGCCTGCGGCGCTGGCTGGTCAACGACTCCCGGCAATAGCGCCGGAGCGCCGGCCACCGTACCTACCTATATGGCCGTGGTGGTGGCAAGCTCCATAACCCAGGACGGGCCCCGCATTTCCGGCGACAGCGCGCGAGTCGTAATAGTGAAGACTGACCCGGGATACGGGCCCGATCCGGCCCAGGCTGGGACCGGTACTGTCGTGGCCGTGCTGTGCCCATGATCTGACCGGTCTCCCTCCCCCTCGGGGAGGGCGGGGTGGGGGGTTTTCTGCTAGCGTCGCCGGGT
>VBDY01000129.1 GCA_005882775.1 Chloroflexota bacterium
AGCGGACGATACCCATCTCCGGCCGGCTTTTCGAGGGTCTGACCTCGACCACGGCGATGGTGCCGCTCAGGGTGTCGCCCGGTCGCACGGGAGCAGGCCAGCGGAGCTCCTCGAGCCCGGGCGAGCCCAGGGAGGACGCATGCTGGAGCAGCCCATCGTTGAGCATCCGCATGAAGAGCCCGGCCGTATGCCAGCCGCTCGCGATCAGACCTCCATAGATCGACCGTTTGGCCGCCTCTTCATCGACGTGAAACGGTTGCGGATCGAACTGCCGCGCGAACGCCACGATCTCGTCGGCGCTGACGCTCCGCCGGCCCAGGTCGAGGCTTTCACCGACTTTGAAGTCTTCGAAGTACCGCATCGCCTTCGAGTCTAGGATGCGAGCCGGCCCGGGGCTCGGGCGGCGATTCGCAAACTCCGGGCGGATGAGGCGTTATGGCATCGATGGGCGCTTCCGCCGACCAGGTCGTTCCCCTCCGCCCGGAGTCCCCCGACCAGCGAGCGCTGAAAGACTACTGGTCGGTCTACGAGGCCCACTTCGACGACATCCAGGTGGGCATCATGCACGAGCTGGCGGGTGACCCCGACTTCGCCGCCATCGTCAAGATGACGCCGCCCGACGTCCAGGAGCAGAACAGCAAAAAGTCGCGGGCCACGATGCGTCGCGCCATTGTCGAGGGCGACTGGCAATCCTACTGGGCCGACCTGAAAGTCCAGGGCGAGCAGTACGCGAAGATGGGACTCAGTTTCCGCGCCTGGTTCAAGGCCGTGGGCTCCTTCCGCACCGTGCTCTCACCCTACCTGTTCGAGGCGTATGGCAAGACTCCCCAGAGGCTCCTGGCTGTGATCGAGGCGATGACCGGGTTGATCGACCGTGCCATGGCCGTGATCGGCGAGGCTTACCTGGCGACCAAAGAGCAGACCATCCGCCAGCAGCAGGACTCGCTGCGCGAGCTCTCGACGCCGGTGCTGCAGGTGCGCGACAAGATGTTGCTTCTCCCGGTGATCGGAGTCATCGACTCGCACCGGGCTCAGCAGCTGACCGAAGAGCTCCTCCTCGCCATCCGGGCAAACCGGGCCCGGGTCGTGGTCCTTGACATCACCGGTGTTCCGGCCGTGGACTCCAGGGTGGCAAACCACCTCGTCCAGACCGTGGAAGCGGCGCGACTGATGGGAGCGGCTGCCATCGTTACCGGCCTCTCCGCCGAGGTGGCCCAGACGCTGGTCACTCTGGGAGTCGAGCTGGGAAAGCTGAACACGGTCGGCGACCTCCAGGGCGGCCTGGAGGAGGCCGAGCACCTGCTCGGATACCGCGTGCTCCAGGACAGCCCGGACATCCGGCAGATACACCCGGCCGCCTGACGAAATCATGCAAGTCCCAATCCTCAAGCAGGGCGACGTCCTGATTGCCTCGGTACAGGCCGCCCTCACCGATGCCGACCTGGTCCAGCTCCGCGATCAGCTGACCGAAAAGGTCGGCCGCCTGCGGAGCCGAGGAGTGATCGTGGACGTGACCGCGCTCGACGTGATGGACTCCTTTGCCAGCCGCTCCCTTCGAAACCTGGCCCACATGGTCAAGCTCCGAGGGGCGGAGACGGTGATCGTCGGGATCCAGCCGGAGGTCGCCTTCGCCATGGTCCAGCTCGGTCTGCGGCTGGAAGGCGTGTTGACCGCTCTCGACCTGGAAGAGGGACTCGAGGCCCTCAACCGAGCGCGCACCTCGCCGACCCGTGCTCACTGAGACACTCGTTCCGATCCTGTCCGAGATGGACATCGTCATGGCCCGCCAGCAGGGTCGGGCTCTCGCCACCGAGCTCGGCTTTCGTCCCGGCGACCTGACCCTGATCGCAACCGCGATCTCGGAGATCGCGCGCAACATCCTCATCTATGCCAGCCACGGCGAGATCCTGCTCCGGCAGATCCAGGACGGGCCCCTCCGCGGAATCCTGGTGGTCGGCCGCGATCAGGGTCCAGGTATCCCGGACATCGACCGCGCCATGCAGGACGGTTACTCGACCGGCAAGAGCCTGGGGCTCGGGCTGCCCGGCGCGAAGCGGATCATGGATGACTTCAACATCGTCTCCGAGGTGGGTCGGGGGACGACCGTGACCATGAAGAAATGGAACCGCAGGCCCTGACTACCCCGGCCGCGCCGGGTCTGCTCGAATGGGGCGTTGCCGCGCGGGCGCTCGATGGCCAGCCCCAATCCGGGGATCTCCACCTGGTCAAGACCACCGAAGCCGGGGCATTGGTCGCCGTGGTGGACGCGCTTGGGCATGGCGCCGACGCCGCCGTGGTCGCCCAGACCGCGATCTCCACGATTGAGAGGTGGACGGGTGAGCCTCTCGTCGCGCTCCTGGAGCGGTGCGACCGCGCTCTCCGCCTGACGCGCGGTGCGGTGCTCAGCCTTGCCGGATTTGATGAAGCCACAAAAACCATGACCTGGGTGGGCGTGGGCAATGTAGAGGGCGTGTTCCTGAAAGCCGACCCCGCGGCCCGGCCGGCGCGGGAGTCCATGCTGCTGCGCGGCGGTGTGGTCGGCTACCGGCTACCGTCGCTGATGAGCTCGGTCAGACGGGTGGATCCGGGTGACCTGCTGGTGGTCGCCACCGACGGGATTCGGACCGACTTTGCCGAGCATGTCGTGGCCGGCGCCCCGGCGAAGGCCATGGCCGACCGCCTGCTCCAACGATGCGGTAAGGGGACGGACGACGCGCTCGTGCTCGTGGTTCGCTACCGGGGGAAGGCGTGAGCTCCTCGCTGGACGCTATGGAGACGGAGTATGCGGCTGCGCTGCGCGACTACCTTGCCGGCAGCGGGGAGGAGGCGACCCTCCGAGCCTACGAGCTCGGACGCAAGGCGATCACCGACGGGGTCGGCCTGATCGAGCTGGCCGCGGTGCACGGAAAAGCCGTGGCCGCGGCGCTCCGGGCGGCAGGCACGGCCGAGGAGAAAGCCAGGCTGGCGGCGGTGGCCGCAGACTTCATGGCCGAGGCGCTCTCTCCCTTCGAGATGGCGCAGCGTGGATTCATCGAGGTAAATCGGACGCTGGCGGACCTCAATCAGACCTTGACCCACAAGAACGCCGACCTGGATTCGGCCAACAAGGAGCTGGCGGCTCTAAGCCGGATCAAGTCGCAGTTCCTGGCCAACATGTCTCACGAGCTGCGCACCCCGCTGAACGCCATCATCGGCTTCAGCGAGATGTTGCAGCGTGAGGCGTTCGGACCGCTGCAGCCGAAGCAGCACCGCTACGTCGACAACATCCTGAGCAGCGGCCGCCATCTTCTGACCCTGATCAATGACGTGCTCGACCTCTCGAAGGTGGAGGCGGGGAAGATGGAGCTGAGGCTGGGCCGGGTGGCGGTCCGCGACCTCCTGCGCGAAACCGCCACCGTGATGAAGGGGATGGCCGACCGGAAAGAGATCAGCCTGGACGCCGAGGAGACGTCCGAGAGCCTGTGTGTGACGGGTGATGTGATCCGGCTGAAGCAGGTGATCTTTAATCTGCTGTCGAACGCGATCAAGTTCACGCCGGCGGGAGGATCGGTGCGTTTGCGAGCCGCCGCCGGCCAGGGCTTCGCCGTGATCTCGGTCGAAGATACCGGCGTGGGCATCGCCTCCGAGGATCAACAGCGGATCTTCGATGAGTTCCAGCAGCTGGCCAGTGGTGACAGCCGCGAGTTCCAGGGAACCGGCCTCGGCCTGGCGCTCACCCAGCGGCTCGTCGATCTGCACGGCGGTCAGATCACGGTGGCGAGCGAGGTGGGGAAGGGGAGCACGTTCACCTTCACCGTCCCCCTGGCGGCCGAGCAAAGCCTGGCCGCCTGACCCCCTGCCCCGGGGGTTAGCTACCCTTACCGGGGATGAGCGCGCGACCCGCCGCCGGTCCACAGACGGCCCCATTCGGCTCCTGGCGCTCTCCGATCTCGTCCGACCTGATCGTCGCTGGCTCGATCGGCTTCGGACTGGTCCAGCTCGACGGTGACGACACCTACTGGGTGGAGCAGCGGCCCTCCGAAGGCGGGCGAAATGTGATCGTTCGCCGCACGGCCGACGGGCGTACCGGCGACATCACGCCGGCGGGCTTCAATGCCAGGACCCGGGTCCACGAGTACGGAGGCGGCGCCTACGCCGTCTCGGAAGGGGTGGTGTGGTTCTCCAACTACGCCGACCAGCGACTCTACCGGCAGGACCCCGGGGCGGCGCCCCGCCCGATCAGCCCGGACGGTGACCTGCGATACGCGGACGCGGTCGTCGACCGCCCGCGGGGCCGCCTCGTATGCGTTCGCGAGGATCACTCGCGTGGAGGAGAGGCAGTCAACACCATTGTGAGCCTCGACCTCGATGGCAAACGGCAGCCTGCAGTTCTGGTCTCAGGCAACGATTTCTACTCCTCCCCGCGGCTGAGCCCCAACGGCTCGCACCTCGCCTGGGTTACCTGGAACCACCCCAACATGCCGTGGGATGGCTGCGAGCTGTGGGTGGCCGAGCTGACCGACGATGGCACGATCCGGGCGCCCCGCAAAGTCGCCGGCGGGGAGCGCGAGTCGGTTGCCCAACCCGAGTGGTCGCCGCAGGGAGTCCTGTATTTCATGTCAGACCGCAGCAACTGGTGGAACCCGTACCGCTGGCGCGCTCAGGGCGTTGAGCCGGTATTCGAGGTCCAGTCGGAGATGGCGGGGCCGCAGTGGGAGTTTGGCCAGTCCTACTATGGCTTCGAGTCCGAGCAGCAGATCGTCTGCCGTGTGGCCGACAACATGGTCAGCCGGCTCGCCAGGCTCGACCTCGACTCCAAAGAGCTGACCACCATCGCCACCCCGTACACGGTGATCATGCCGATGGTCAAAGTGGGGGCCCAGCGCGCGGTGTTCGTCGCGGGCTCGGCCACCGAACCGCTGGCGCTGGTCCAGGTCGCCCGCTCGACCGGGCGAGTGGAGGTGCTCCGCCGGTCATTCGAGCTTTCGCTCGACCGTTCCTACCTCTCCGTCCCACAACCGATCGAGTTTCCCACCGAGCGCGGCAGGACGGCTCACGCCTTTTACTACCCGCCCCAAAACCCCGGCTATCAGGCACCGGCCGGCGAGCGGCCTCCGCTCATCGTGCACGTCCACGGCGGGCCGACCGGGGCGGTATCCGATGCGCTCGACCTCCAGATCCAGTACTTCACGAGTCGCGGCCTGGCAGCCGTCGATGTCAACTACGGCGGGAGCTCCGGCTACGGGCGCGAGTATCGGGAGCGCCTCAACGGGCAGTGGGGTGTCGTCGACGTCGAGGACTGCGTCAACGCGGCTCAGTATCTGACCGATCGGGAGCTGGCCGATCCGAAGCGCCTGGCCATCACGGGCGGGAGTGCGGGCGGCTACACGGTGCTGCGGGCGCTGACCACCACCGAGTTCTTCACGGCGGGGGCGAGCCATTACGGGATCAGTGAGCTCGAAGTCTTCCATGGGGACACGCACAAGTTCGAATCGCGCTATGACGTGGGCCTGATCGGTCCCTGGCCGGAGGCGAGACAGACCTACCACGATCGCTCGCCGCTCTATTCAGTCGACCGCATCACGGCGCCGGTGATCCTCTTCCAGGGATTGGAAGACAGGATCGTGCCACCGAAACAGGCAGAGATCATCGTCGAGGCGCTTCGCCGGAAGCGGCTGCCCGTCGCCTACATCGCCTTCGAAGGCGAGCAGCACGGCTTTCGGATCGCGGCGAACATCAAACGGGCCCTGGAGGGCGAGCTATTTTTCTACTCGAAGGTGTTTGGCTTCGAGCTCGCCGACCCGGTCCAGCCGGTCGCGATCGAAAACCTGGAAGCCGCCGCTACCCGCTAACGGACTAGCCCGGCCGGACCCGGTGAACCTGGTCTCCGACGCGGGCCTTTTCCTTGGTTTTGAAGGCGACCCTGTCCCCTGGCCCGGCCTGGTCGACTTTCTGGTGCTCGACCTCTAGCGAGTCGACCGGCTGGCTGAAGTCGGTCGTGTGCCCCTTGATCCGGACCTGGTCACCCACCTTGAGCTCGCCGGTCAGCTGGGCGGCCGCCACCCCGAGCTGCCCGAAGTAGTGGGTCACCTTGCCGATCTGTTCTTCCACACCCCTTCTTGTAGCACAGCAAGCGGCCGTTTCAAAGAGCCACCTCGGCTGTCAATTGACCCCCCAGTGAGCCGGGAGTATCTTTAAGGCTGAGCTGTAAGGAAGGCTCCCATGCCAGATCCCAGCCGGCGGTTGCGGATCGTCAAGCCGATCACGACGCAAGTCGAGATCCTGGCCTATGCCCCGACGGAGTTCTACCACTGCCAGCACTGCGAGATCGTCTGGGGGCAGATCGGCTTTGGCCGAAAACTCCACGCCGAGGAGCGCAAGACCGCCCTGCCGGACGACCTGCAGGCGGAGTATGCGGCCATCTCCGGCTGGGTGCGGGAGGCCTTTGACCGATTCGGCGAGCGCCTGACTGTAAGGGTCACCGACGCGGCATCGCTGCAGGGGTTTTTCAAGGCGATCCGCTACCGGGCCCACCGGTTCCCGGCTTTCATCATCGACGGTCGCGACCGCATCATCGGCTTCGACCGCCGGCGACTTGACGCCGCCCTGCGCAGCCGCCTGGGCGATGGCGAAGGAGGTGAGAGCCTGGCCAACACGCGCGCCTGACTTCAATAAGGAGGGATCATTTGAACAACACGCTGGTCGCGATCGTCATCGGCATTGTCGCCATCTTCGTCGGCTACAACTTCTACGCCCGGCGGATCGACCGGCTCGTCATCCAGGCAGACCCGAAGCGGGCCACGCCCGCCAAGATGTACATGGACGGCGTCGATTTCATGCCGACCAGCCGCAATGTCCTGTACGGATACCACTTCAAGTCGATCGCCGCGGCCGGCCCGATCGTTGGCGCCATCACCGCGGCGGCACTCTGGGGATGGTTTCCGAGCCTGGTCTGGCTCGTGCTGGGTGTGATGTTCATGGGGTGGGCGAGCGACTACAGTGCCATCGCGCTGTCCGTCCGCAACGACGGTAACTCCCTCTCCGCCATCGCGCATAAGCTGATTCACCCGCGCACAAGGCAGGTGCTATTCGTTTTCATCTTCTTCTACCTGCTCCTGGTGGCGGGCGCCTTCGGCACCCTGGTGGCGACCACGCTCAACAATCCGATCGTTCCTCTGGGGATCATCGCCCTGGGCGTGTTCGGCATGCTTGCCGGTCAGCTGCTCTACCGGGCAAAGCTCGACCTGATCCTCGTCACCCTGATTGCCGTGGGCGGCACGCTGCTGGCCGTGCTGCTCAACGCCAGCGCGACCGGGGCGGTGGCAACCGCCTTCAAGAATTTCAATGCCTGGCTGAACGGTTTCGCCCCGCCCAAGGGAGCCCTGATCACGGTCCTGGACCCGACCCGGCCGGCCGGCCAGCAGGACGTCGCTATCACGGTGAGCCTTGTGTTCTGGCTCCTGTTCATGTTTGCGTTCTGCTACCTTGGCGCGATCCTGCCCATCTGGCGGTACGCCCAGCCCGTGAACTACATCGGTTTCTGGATCACGGCGCTGACTGTCGTGGTGGCGGGCCTCGGAGCGATCCTCGCGTTCTGGATCAAGCCCGGTGGACATGACGTCTCGACGTTCACGATCCCGACGTTCGTAGGTTTTGGAGGGCCCACCAAGGTGCTCGCGGTTAGCGGCGCGATCCAGCCGCTGTGGCCGATGCTCTTCGTCACCATCGCCTGCGGAGCCATCTCCGGCTGGCACGCCCTGATCGGCTCGGTCGGCACGGCTCGGCAGATCGAGAGCGAGGAGGACATGCTCCCGGTTGGCGGGGGTGCGATGTTCAGCGAGTTCACGTTGGGCCTCCTGTCGCTGTTAGCCGTTTCGGTCGCCGTCACCACCGCCGGGACAACATCGACCGCTGTTGCCATCGGCCGGTTTGCCGACGGGATAGCGGGGTTCCTCAACGTGTTCGGGATCAGCAAGGTCTACGGCAGCGCCATCGCCCGGGCAGCCTTCGTGGTGATCGTGATCACGGTCACGCAACTGCTCTTCCGCATCATGCGGGTGACGCTCGCGGAGTGGCTGGGCGACCGCGCGCCCATCTTCCGCAACCAGCACGTGGGCACCCTGATCAGCATGGCCGCCACGACGCTCCTGGTGGTAAGCGGCACCTGGATCTACATCTGGCAGCTGTTCGGGGCATCCAACCAGCTGATGGCTTCGCTCAGCCTGCTGGTGGTGACCGTCTGGCTGGTTGCGACGCATCGCAACGCCACCTATGCCGCGCTCCCGACCGTGTTCATGTACGTGACGACGATGGCGGCCACCCTCGTCACCGGCTACAACCTCTGGGTGACGATCTTCACCAAGCAGCTGGGCAAGGCCGGCCACGAGATCGCGGTCGTCGGCAGCTTCCTCACGGTTGCAATCGCAGCCCTTCTCTTCGTCGCGGCGCTCCTGATTGCGGTCGACGGCGTCCGGGCGATCCGGCGATATCGGCGGCAGCCGATCGCAACCGCGCCGGAACCCGGCCGGGTGACCGCGTAGCGCAGCCGGACGGGTCGAAGCGACCGGTGGACCAGAGGGCCGGCCCGGGGGGCCGGCCCTCGCTGCCCAGCCTGGTGTTGCACCAGGGAAGGCGGCTTTTGCGCACCCTGCGCGAGGTGTTTTACGGCTTCACTGGCTTCGAGTTCGAACGCCAGGCCGCCCATTCCCGGGCGGACCTGGAGAACCTCTTCACCTTCATGATCATGGGCGAGCTGGTAGGGGTTCCCGTATTGCCGCCCTATTACGCCGTGCGTCTGGTGCCCTATCTTGTGAATACGGTACCGGCCTGGCGGCGTCGCGTCCTCCGGGAGCGGCACCCCTTTGAACACGAGGAGTTTGACCTGCATGGAGTCTGAGAAAAAGAAGAAGCGCGGTCTGTTCGGCGTCTTCGGCACCGCCAAAGAGGTCATGTACGGGATGGCCTCCCACGACATGTCTCGCACGGCGCTGCGGACCCGGGCGAGCATGGAGCACCTCTTCATCCTGATCACGATGGGGGACCTGCTGGGCGTCCCCATCCTGCCGCCCTACTACAGCCTGCGCCTGATGCCCTACGTCGTCCCCCAGATCAGCACCTGGAAGCGCCGTATGCTGCGCGAGCGCGATCTCACGGACGTGCTCGGCTAGAGGAAGCTCGATGGCCATCGAGACCCCCAAGCAGACAGACCTGAAACGGGTCTTCGACCAGCACCCGGAGCGTCGCTACATCATGTTCGGGGGCAAGGGCGGGCTGGGCAAGACCACCTTCTCGGCCGCGACCGCCTATTGGTTGGCCCGCAGCGGCAAGCGGGTGCTGGTCTTCTCGGTCGACCCCCAGGCCAGCCTTTCCGACATCTTCCAGCGGGACATCTTCGGCAAGGGCCCGGTCCAGATCATGGAAAACCTCTTCGCCCAGGAGATCGATGCCGACTCCCACATCAAGGCATACCAGCAGGAGATCCGCCAGAAGATCCTCGATATGTATGGCCTCACCGAGGTTCCGGAAGAGGTCGAGAACTACATCCAGGCGGCCAGCGCCGAGCCGGCCATGGAGGAGAGCGCCATTTTCGACGCGGTGGTCGACATCGTGGTCAAGGGCGACTACGACTACTACATATACGACCTGGTCCCGCTAGGTCACGCGCTCTACTACCTGTCGATGGCCAAGGTCTACGACGAGTGGATCAACAAGATCACCCACCTGCGCGAGCAGATGCGGGAGTACGAGCAGGTGGCCAGCGTGATGAAGCGGCAGAAGGTGACCGAGGAGGACCAGATCCTGGCCGAGCTCCAGTACATCAAGAAGCGGATCAACACGTCCTCCCGGATCCTGACCGACCGGGTCAAGACCGCCTTCTTCTTCGTGGTCGTGCCCGAGGAGATGATCATCCTCGATACCCGCAAGGCGGCCGAGCTGTTCGCCCGCTTCGACGTTCCGCTCTCGGGATATGTGGTCAACCGGGTGCTCCCCGAGGAGCTGTCCGGCCAGAACGTGCCCGAATACCTGAAGAAGCGGATCACCATGCAGAAGCGCTACATGGGCGATATCCAGAGGACGCTGGGCAAGGATGTGCTCGCCTACGTGCCCGAGCTGGAGCGCGATGTCACCGGGCTCGAGGCGATCGAGCGGCTCGCCACCATCATGTACGGCCAATGAGCACGGCCCCGCCGGCCGGCGCGCGTGCCGTGACCGACCCGATGGCCGGATACCTGGAGACCCATCCCGACCTGAAGTACGTGTTTTTCGGAGGCAAGGGTGGGGTGGGGAAGACGGTGATGGCGGGCGCGACCGCGGTCTGGACGGCGGAGAAGGGGCGGCGCACGCTGCTGGCCTCGACCAACCCGGTGCACAGTCTCTCCGGGTTGCTCGGCCAGAACGTGTTCGGCAAGCACACGCCCGTCAACGGCGTCGCCAACCTGTTCGCCTACGAGATCGACACGAAAGACACGATCGAACGGTCGAAGCGCGAGATCCGGGAGAAGATCCAGTGGTTCCTCAAATTCGCCGAGATCAGCACCAAGGCCGACGAGTTCGTCGAGTCGGCCACCATGAACCCGGCCTTCGAAGAGTCGGCCATGTTCGAGAACATGATCGACCTGATGTTTCGCAACGAGTACGACGTGTATGTCTTCGACACCGCCCCAACCGCGAACGCTCGCCGGCTCCTGGGGATGAGCAAGGTCTACTCCCTCTGGGTCAACAAGATGATGAAGAGCCGCGAGGAAGCGCAGAGCTTGCGCGAGATGCTCTCCTTCACCAAGAAGAAGGAGCAGGACCCACTGATGGACTACCTGGTCGAGTTCCGAGGCCGGATGGAGCACGCCCGCGAGCTCCTGACCGACGACAAGAAGACGGCATTCTTCTTCGTGACCCTGCCCGAGGCGCTGCCCATCGCCGTCATCACCCGCTTCATCAACTGGTTCAGCGAGTTCGGAATCCCGGTCGGCGGGGTGCTGGTCAACATGCGGATCGACCGTTCGGTGGTGACGCCGGAAAGCGCTGCCTTCGTCCGCAACCGGCTAGCCATGCAGGACGAGCACATGCAGACCATCTGGGAAAAGTTCGACTCCCAGGTGCGGGCGATCGTTCCCCTCTTTGAAGACGAGGTGCGCGGGTCCGAAATGCTCCGCCGACTGGCCCGGGAGGTCTTCAGCCCGGCGGAGGCGGCGTCGCGTAACGCAGGGTAGCTCGCGAGAGCTGGTGGACCAGCCGGGCAAAGCCGTCCGGCGAGAGGCTGCTTCGATCGGGAACGTTCATGGCGAGGGTCAGGTGCATCCCCTGGCGCCGGATCGACAGCCGTACCAGGTTCTTAGCCTGATCTCCCAGCTCCGAGATCAGGTCATTTGCTAGGCGGCGCGGAAGCTCCCCACCGGCCGACGCCAGGCGGAATGAACTTAGAGGGCTTTCGGTCCAGCGTTCCTGGGCGGCCGCGTGCCGGGCGTCGCCGGCGAGCACTGAACCCGGCCGGTAGAGCTCGAGACCCCAGATCGGCTGCTGGCGCAAGCCGAGCTGAAGCAGCACCATGTCGCGGCGCCCGTTGATGCGGTTGATGGCCCAGATCATGGGCACGTCCCAGGACTCGGCCAGGCCGGTCAGAGATCCCTCCGTGAAGGGCGGCTTGAGCCCCTGGACCTCGAGCCGAAACGAGTGGGTGGTGATCCATTGGATGGCCTGCCTTCCTCCAAGCGGATCGAGCGCGCGCTTGCACCAGACCGCGAGCGTCCGTCCTCGCCGGCGCATGACCTCGTTGCCGACCAGGTACCAGATAACGAGCAGCGCCCCGAGCGCAACCACCACGCCAACCAGGGTTTGCGACACTGGGCCTCAGGCTAAGGCGTTTAGCGCGACCGAGTCAGCCGCTCCACCAGCCGGCGCTGCTCCGGGTTGCGCAGCTGCTGGGGCCGGTCGGTCAGGAAGGCGATGAAGCTCTCCGGGTCGAGCTCGTGCCGCTTACGCCCCTGCGCCAGCTCAACCACGCCGTCTCTTACCCGAGCGGAGACCGTCTCGCCTTCCTCCTCGGCGGCAAACAGGCCGAAGTCGATTCGCCAGCGAGCCCGAGCCGCTTTAGAGCGCGCCGGTACCGGGAGCTCGATGTCGTCCGCGTGAATCGCGTACTCGCGCGCCAGGTGCCAGACCTGCAGCCGCAAGGGATACGGACCGACCGAGGTCGGGACCTTTCCCCGAACCCCGATCCGCCCCCAGGCGCGCCGGACTCGCTTCTGCCGCCGCTCCCACTCCGCCAGGACTTCGGCGGGAGTCAGATGGCGGCGCTGGCGCACGCCATGCTCGTTCCAGGCATTCAGGCTTCCGGGAAAAGCCAGCTCGCCCAGGGTTTCATCGAGGCAGGCTTCGTTGTAGAGCTCGTCGGTGCAGAGGTGGGCCACCACATCCTTCACGCTCCAGCCGGCGCAGTGGCTCTTCCGGCGCCAGCCCGCGGGATCAAGACTGTGCAGGTGGCGGCGCAGCCGCCGGATCTCCGCGTCATAGGCTGGAAACGGGTCGGCCGTCTTCGGATTCATCGGGTAAGATGCCCCAATCGCTTCCCGGGCATCTAGCGATCCTCTCATCTTCGGCACCTACCTCGCACCCTCCTCGGTAGAGGCCTATCGCTTCGTGGCGGAACAGGTGGGCACGGTCACCGGCCGGGGCGCCAGGCTGGTGGTCGGCCGGAGCTACGATGAGCTCCTCGACAGCTCTGTCGACGTTGCCTTCATCTGTGGCTGGCCCTATGTGCGTCTGGTCGCGCAAAACCCGGGCCGGATCGAGCTGCTGGCGGCGCCCGTCCTCAGCGGCTCGCGATACCAGGGGAAGCCGGTCTATTTCTCCGATGTGATCGTGCGCGCCGGCAGCCCGGTCGAGCGATTCGAGGACCTTCGCGGGCACTCCTGGTCCTTCAACGAGCCCACCTCCTACTCCGGATATCTCGCCACGCTTTACCACCTGGCCAGGATGGGCGAGAGGGGGCCCTTCTTCGGTCGCGCGGTCGCCGCCGGGTCGCACCAGGAATCGATCCGCAAAGTGGCCAGTGGTGAGGTCGACGCTTCGGCCATCGACTCCCAGGTGCTCGAGCTCGAGCTCCGCCGCCACCCGGAGCTGCGACCGGAGCTCCGCGTCATTGAGTCGTTCGGGCCGGCGGCAATTCAGCCGGTGGTGGCCAGCGACCGGCTGGACGCCGGGCTGCGTCGCGACATCAAGTCGGCCATCCGCGCCGTCTCTGGCGAGCCGCTCAGAGCCTGCCTCTTCGAGTCGTTCGTCAGCGTGGACGATGGCGCCTACGACAGAATGCGACAGGCTGAGCAACAGGTGATGGCGGCGCGCTTGACCTTGTCTGCTAACCGACTGTGATCTGGCCCTCCAACAGAATCTCATGGAAGGTCAGTCCGGAGACAGTCAGGACGACGGTAGCTCCCGGTCCGCCCGCAGTCACCGAGGCAGTGAACGGTGTGGTTTCCCCGGGCGGCGTGGCTCCAAGCCCGGTCACGGTCGCCGTCCCATTCATGACTGCCGTTCGGCCTGTTACGTGCACGGAGGTTACCTTCCCGGTCACATACATAGCGTTGACCTCAAACGTCCCGCTCTCGGCACCTGTGGCTGTAGCTGGGGCCAGGGCGAGGCACTCGAAAGCTCCTCCCTGTCCGTTAGCGTGAAAGGCGAGAACGGTCGTCACCGGTAGAGGCGCGGCCCCGCCGGTGCCGCCCTCGATGATTGTCCTGGCGCCGCCAGACACCTGATGATCACGTTCCTTCGAGGCTCCGGCACTAATTGGTCGCGACGTGGAGCCAACCAGGGCAGCTAACACCAGTGCAGCCCCCACCCAGAGCCAGAGCCGCCGCCATCCGAGACCACGGTTCAGGGGGCTGACTCGCTGAAAAATCGAACCATTGTCCACCACGGGATTTCGCCTCCTCTATCCAAGGATCATTTCGAGATCAGGGGAGATGCCTCGGCAGGCATCTCTCCTCGCGGTCCGTCGGGAGAGCTAGTCGTCCTCGCCGTGCCTGAGCACGTGGAAGGCTGTGCGGTTCGAGTGGTTCCCAGCGGTTGGCGGGTCGGGGTGGAAGAAGTTAACGAAGTGTCTCGTCGCGTTGAACCCCTCATCCATAGAATGCGGGCTGCCCACCGGGAGCATGCAGCTCACGACCAGGACTCCATCGAGCCCGTCGGAGTACGCAATCCGCAGTACGGCCAGTCCTGAGCGCGCATCTTCCCGGTTTCCGATGTCGTCATCGGCGGTCGGGGGCAGGCTTCCCGGCGCGGGATGCCAGCTGATCAGCTCGGTCACCCGGTAGGTGTTATTGGTGCCGCTGCTCGGTCCAACGTCAGTGTTGTCGGTCGACCACTTCCCTCCACCGGTCACCTGGCGGGGGTGCCCGGGCCTGAAGGTTCCACTACCCGTGAGGTTGAGGGCTGAATCATCCTCTGCCCTGGCGGTCGCCTCCCCGCCGGGTTTGATCTCGGGCGCACCACCAATAATGTTGAGCTCGATCAGATCCCACCTGATCCTGCTGCCTCCCCGGTTGCCTTCATCCCCGTTTGCGAACGCAGCAGAAGGAACGCTCAACCCGCCGAGGACGCCCGCGGCTGCAACGCCCTTCAGGATCTGTCGCCGACTGACTTGGTCTTTCATGGCCCCTTCTCCCTTGAAAGAAACGACTCTGCCAGGGGCTCGGCTCACGCCGAGACGTGCTCACCCTAAGCGAAGTTAAGAGGTCGGTCAAGAGGATTTAAGAGGTTGCACATTCCACTTAACCCAAACGGTCACGAGGCCGGTATGGTTGAGCTTGCGCTTGAAATCTCGAGCCGCCGCCTTGACAGTCCCCCGAGTCGGTGCGATCTTTCGGGCGGAGGTGGGGCGTGGCCATGCCTCTCTCTCGATACTGGGCGTGAACTAAGGGAGGAGACAGATAACCGGGCGCGAGCCTTTACGCATCACACGGCGAACCGCGCTCAAGTGGGGCGCGCTGGCCGCAGCCTCGCCTGCGATGGGGCGCCTTCCCCTGGATGTTTTCGCCTCCGCCCGGGCCGAGTCCCAGCCGGGCGACAGCATCGTCCTGCTCTGGAATGCTGCCATCCTGCAGGGGGTCCGTGAGTCGAAGCTCGGTCCCCCAATGGTTGCCCGGGCCCTCGCGATCGCCCACACCTGCGTCTTCGACGCTTGGGCCGCCTACGACCGCCGCGCCGTTGGTACCCGCCTGGGCAGCTCTCTGCGCAGGCCAGCTCGAGAGCACCGGCTTGCCGATCAGAGGACGGCCATCAGCTTTGCCGCATATCGGGCAGCTGTCGATCTCTTCCCGGCTTCCAGGTCAACCGTCTTCGACCCGCTCATGACCAGCCTGGGTTATGACCCGGGCAACACCACCACCGACGTCAGCACCCCGGCCGGCGTTGGGAACGTGGCCGCCAACGCCGTCCTCGACTTCCGCCACTCGGACGGCGCGAACCAGCTGGGCGACAACGTCAACGGTTTGCTCGGCGTCCCGTATTCGGACTACACAAGTTATCAGCCGCGCAATGACCCTATGGACTTGCGGGGCAGCTTCGACTCATCGACCGTTCACGACGCCAACCTTTGGCAGCCGCTGCGCTACGTTGACACGAGCGGAAACCTGGTGACGCCGAAATTCGTTGGCGCCCAATGGCACAGGGTGACGCCGTTCGCACTCACCTCTGCCGCCCAGCTACGGTCGCCGAGCGGTCCCGTAAGATACGGCTCCGAAGCCTACGCAACCCAGGCCCGAGCCTTGCTCGAGGTCAGTGCCGGTCTGACGGACGAGCAGAAGATGATCGCCGAGTACTGGGCTGACGGGCCTCACTCCGAACTCCCCCCGGGGCACTGGGACATTTTTGCCCAGTTTGTTTCGCGCCGCGACCGGCACGGTGCCCACCAGAACGGGGTCGAAGCGGACGTCAAGCTTTTCTTCGCGCTCACGAACGCGATTTTCGATGCCAGCATCTGTTGCTGGGACAACAAGCGAGCCTTCGACAGCGTCCGACCGATCACCGCGCTGCGCTACCTCTTTCACGGGCAACAGGTGCCTGCCTGGGCGGGGCCGAATCAGGGCGCGCGACTGATCGACGGCGGTGATTGGTTCCCGTATCAGCCGAGGACATTCCCGACACCGCCCTTCCCCGGATACAGCTCAGGACATAGCACCTTCAGCGCCGCCGGTGCCGAGATCCTGAAGCTTTTCACGCGGAGCGAGAGATTCGGGGGGTCGGTTTCCTTCCTCGCCGGGAGTTCGAAGGTCGAACCCGGGGCCGTTCCCGCGCAAGACCTGACTCTGCGCTGGGCGACCTTCCGGGAGGCGGCCGACCAGGCGGGCCTGTCCCGGCGCTATGGCGGGATCCACTTCGAGCAGGACGATCTCGACGCCCGGATCGCAGGGCGGCTCGTTGCCAGGCAAGTCTGGGCAAGAGCGCTGCGTTATTTCAAAGGAACCGGTCAAGAGGAATAGCCTTCGGGCGCCGGTTCGCCCAATCCTTTCCTGACCTAGAAGACACACATCAGTTCGCCGGACAGCTGTTTGGTTCTTGACAACTCTGCGCGACGGCGCAGCGTCGATTTGTCGCGGTGAGTCGTGGCCGAGGAAGACGCTAACTCGGCGTTACGGGAAGAGAGGAGAAGGCCATGGCCAGAGACGGACCATTTGCCGGCCATCCGCATTTTTGGGAGCGGGCGATGTCGCGCCGGCAGTTCCTGGCAGCATCGGCCGCGGCCTCGGGCGCGGCGATCACGTCTCCGTTGTGGATGCCGGCAATCGTGGAGGCATCCGGCGCCGACCCGGTGCCAATCCCGCCCAATCCCGGCTTCTTCGGCTACAGCGTTTCCGGCGGCCCGGGTGCGGAACTCTCGTCGATCTTCAACTTCCGAGGGGTCACGGGAATGGCTACGGTCCAGGGGAAGGGAACGGGTTGGAACACCGCCACGAGAAAAAAGACCCGGTACTCCTTTGATAGTGACAACCGCTTCATGCAGGGCGAGTACATCGCTGTCAACGGCAGGCGTCACCGGGGAACCTTCGGCTTCGTCTGACTGGATATCTATGTAGAGGGTCAGGTTGATCCTCTGGCGGACGGGACGCACCAGCGGCACGACTTCGATCCGGGGATCACCCCGGACGGCCTGTTCTGGACGTTTCGCATACCGAACAATCGGGTCAGGGTAGAAGCGGGCGACCTGGACCACGGCGCTTCGCTGAGCCTCCAGGGGCTTTCGCTTTTGGACTACGGCACGCTCGCGAATGCGCTGCTCACGCACGCGACAAAGCCGGTTCGCGCTAGCGCCTCCTTCACCTTGCGATGGAGTGGTTCGACCGGGAACACGAGTGCCACCGACCCAGGTCCGAACCGATTCACGTACGAGGGGATCTTCACGCACGCGCGGCTCGCCTGGTCGGCCCGGGTGCCGAGCCAGCACTTCGCCTTTCAATCAGACCCGGCCAGCACGTCGTTCGAAACCTTCGCGGCGCTCGTCAACGAGCGAAACGGCAGCTTCTCCGATACCGACGACGATTAACCCGACGGAGGCGACGGCTGCTTAACCGGCGTTAGGGAGGCGCCCGCTGTGGGGGGCCTCCCCTATTTCTGTCTGCCGCGCTTGCGGCCGGTCGCCCGGCGCGTCGTTGTCTTGCCGGTAGCTTTCGAGGTTGTGTCGCCAGAGCCCGGCTCGATCACAGCGTCGGCGAGCGCGGCAGCGAGATTGACCTCGGCCGACGTGGTCGCGGTCGCCACCTCGGCCGCGTTCAACAAGCGGTTTTCGACCTCCGCGGTGACGTCCTTGATGACGTTGCCGGGTTTGACGTGCTTGGCAGCCTTGCCGGCTTGCCGGGACCGGGCCATAGCTTCATTGTATGGGCGCCGGCGGCGAGGCCCTGGCTAGCCGGGTGATGCGCGGGCTGCGGCCTGACTGGGCGCTCCGCTACCTGCGGGCGCGCCGCTAACTGCCGGCGCGCTCGCGGATGCCGAACCGGACGCGCTCGGGCTCGGGGTTGCGCTCTCAGAAGCTGAGGGCAAGATGCTCGGTACGATGCTCGGGACGATGCTGGGGACCAGCGTCGGGGTCGGGTTGGGAGTTGGCGGCGGCGCCTTGCACTCCGTCCCCGGCAGGTATAGCTCTCTCTCTGAGGAATTTATCGAAGACCGGGCCGATGGCTTCGGGCTGGCCGACGGGCTCGAGGACGAACTGGACGACGAGCTGGCTGACGGGCTCGCCGAGGGGCTGGCGTTCGAGCTGTCCGAGCACGGCGGGCCGGAGACCAGGCCGCTCGGCTGCTGGAAAGTTGCCACCGGGATGTTGGCAGCGCTCAGGCCGTTGTTGATGAAATCCCGGAGCACGCTGCTGCCGACCATGGTCCCGTAGACGCCGTTCATGTTTTGGTTGCCCGGACCGGTATGGCCCACCCAGGCGCCCATCGCGATATTCGGGCTGTACGCCATCATCCAGGCGTCCCGGTAGTTGTTGGTGGTCCCTGACTTCCCGGCCATCGGGCGGTTCCAGCCAAGGTTCCACTGGGTCGAATAGTCCTTCAGGATGTAGGTGATCAGGTAGGCCTCCTGTTGCGTCATCACCTGCTTCGGTTGGGGTGGGTTCGGCTTGTCCAGCGTGTTGCCGTTGCGGTCGGTCACCTCGAGGATGCTGATTGGTGGGTGCTCGGTTCCGCCGGTGGCGAAGACCGAGTAGCCGGCCACGTGGTCGAGCATCTTGACGTCGCTCGAGCCAATGGCGGTCGTCACCTCGGACTTGAGGTTGGTGGTGATCCCCATCTCGTGAGCGAAGGCGATCACGTTATCGACGCCGGCCTTCTGCATCGTTTCCAGCGCCGGGATGTTACGGGATAGGAGAAGCGCCTTGTGGGCGGTGATCTTGCCCATGTCACGGAAGTCGAAATCGTGAAACCGCCCGTTTGCGAAGTGCCTGGAGGTGTCGTCGAGGATGTCGCCCATGGTCATGGTGTGATCCTTGAAGGCCGTCTCGTAGGCATAGGGCTTGAAGGACGAACCCGGCTGGCGCAGTCCGTCCGCGGCCACGTTGAACTGTCCGTTGATCGTGTTGTTGTAAAAATCGACCGAGCCCACCATGGCCAGGATCTGGCCGGTCTTCGGGTCGATGGCGACGAGGTCTCCGTTATCCGCGCCCAGCGGACCGAGGCGTTGAATGCCCAGCTCGACCGCGTGCTGGGCGGCCCGCTGCAGGTTGAGGTCGAGGCTGGTCTTGACCACGAAGCCGCCGTGCTCGACGGTGTTTGCGCCGTAGCTCTGCTCCAGCTGCTGGAACACGTAGTCGACGAAGTGGGGCGCCTGGGTTGTCCGCTGTTCCTTGAAGGTGAAGGTGAGCTTCTCAGCCTTGGCCTGGTCGGCCTGGTCCTGGGTGATCATCTGCGAGCTGACCATGGCGTCCAGGACGACCGCCTGCCGCTGTTGGGCTCGGTCCGGGTGGGCCAGCGGGTCGTAATAGGTCGGCCCGTTGGGGAGACCGGCCAGGAGTGAGGCTTCGGCCAGGGTCAGGTCTTTCGCATGCTTCCCGAAATAGACCTGCGATGCCGCCTCGATGCCGGTGGCATGGTGGCCGTAGAAAATGGTGTTCAGGTACAGCTCCAGGATCTGGTCTTTGGAGTAGCGCTGCTCGAGGGCGGTGGCCAGCAGCAGCTCGCGGAACTTCCGCAGCGGCGTCTTTTGGGGCGATTGCAGGATGGCGATCTTGGCCAGCTGCTGGGTGATCGTGCTAGCCCCCTGCTCGGGCCGCCGGGCGATGACATCCACGAAGAAGGCCTTCACCACCCTGCCCCAGTCGACGCCGTGGTGCTGGTAGAAATGGCGGTCCTCGACCGCGATCGTGGCGTTCTTCAGCTTCTCGCTGATGTCGGCGAGCTTGACGGGGGTCACCCTGCTCCCCTGGGCGTTACGCTCTTCGATCAGGTTGCCGTGCCGGTCGACGATCGCGACCGAGCCAGCGGTCAGGTCGAGCTTGGTCGGGTCGGGCAGCGTGGCGTATGCGTAGAGGACCACGCCGATGAAGAGCAGCCCCAGGACGGCGACCGCGATGGCTCCATACTTGACGAGGTCGCGGCCGCTCGGCGGCCACCAACCCAGCGGTGGTCGCCAGCCGGCCGGCCGCGTCTTGCCGCTGCGTGTCCGTCGGGCTGGGCCGGGCCTGCCTGGAGAAGGCGCGGCTTCTGGGACCGCCGCAACCTCGGGGCCGGGCCCGCTCTCGGGCTTTGGCACCTCACGCGTGTGGGGCGTCCGCGAAATCGGCCGGCCGTTGTCCTCCGGAACCCGGTCAGCCATGGAAACCCCGAGTAGCCCTGCTTATCGCTTCTTGGATACCGCGGCCCGGCCGCGCTCCTGCGGGCTGCTCGCTCCGCTGATGATCTTTCGCGCATAGCCGGCGGCCAGTGCGGTCAGTGCCGCCTCCAGTGCGCTGACCAGCAGCCGCTGGGCAACGCTCTCACGGCGCTCGACCTGGGCCTGTTTGCTCTTGCTGTCCGCGCGGATGATCCGCCTCTGAGCCGTGGCCCAGGCGCGAGCATCGTCGGTGAAGTCGTTGACCCGGTCGCGCAGGTCGTTCAGCTTTAGCTTGCGCACGAGCCGCTCGGCGGCGGAGCGCTGGGTGCGCCGTCGGTATGCCAGGACCGAAAGCCCGGCGATCCCGAAGAGAAGCGCAGCGGTCGACAACTGCACCACGCGATTCGTCTGAAGCTGGGTGCGGACGTCGAGGTTGCGCTTCGCCTTCAGCTGGATGGCGTCGAGCGTCTGGGTGAGGTGCTCCCGGGTCCTCTCTACTTCCCGTTGCGCTTGAGTAGATGTTTGGCCCATTCGGCATCCTCCTTCAATGTGGTCATGGTCTTGGGCGGCGCCCCGACCTTCAGCAGGCCCTTGCCAACCAGTGCCAGCACGATGGCCAGAACCAGGAATATTGCCGTCTCGATGGCGCCCACCAGGACATGCGGCTCGATCAGGAGCGCGATCGTGACCAGGCCCAGCACGACGAACAGGAGTGCGCACAGGGCTGCGGCGGCGAGCAGGATGGCAGCCTTCACGTTGCTGACCAGCATCTCCCGCACCTCGATCTTGGCCAGCTGGATCTCCTGCTGGACAAGCCGAACCACGTCTTCGACCGCCACCCGGGCCAGGTCGATCAGACCGTGTTTGCCGTCGGGGGCCGTAGCAGTCTGCATGACGCGCCCTCCTTCCTTGGAGCGAACTCTGTCGAACTCAAATCATTATATTGAGTTTGTCACTTAACCGTCAAAGCCGTACCCGGTTATTATGCCCACATGGAGCAACAA
The DNA here is from genome assembly GCA_005882775.1 of Chloroflexota bacterium. Taxonomy (GTDB): domain Bacteria; phylum Chloroflexota; class Dormibacteria; order CF-121; family CF-121; genus VBDY01. The sequence goes on from VBDY01000129.1 coordinate 21,285, forward strand.
ATTCCCGGCACGCCCGACCCGGCGATCACCAATCCTGGCCAACCGCGAGTCCCTGATCCGCAGGGGCCGGAGCTCGCCCCGGAGCCGAACCGGCCGGAAATCCAGGAGCCGCCGCCCGCCCCTGTTGAGGTGCCTCAGCCCGGAATCAACCGGCCCGAGATCCAGCGACCGACGTATCCCGGCCACCAATCCTAATAGCTGGCCCTCCCCCGGGGAGAGAGCGGGGTGAGGGCCCTTCTTGACTTTCCCTTAGTAACCTCCCATAGTTCTCCAAGGTCACCTAGGGTGACGCTCTGGACACGGAGGACAGGAGGGAAGAATGGGGAAACGCACCTTCTCAGTGGGTGGGCTGTTGGTGTCGTCGGCGATGGTCGCCGGCTTTTTCGGTAGCTCGATCACAGCCAGCGCGACCTCGACCACCTACACGATTGGCGTGGACAACGCCACGCCGAACGGCCACGACTTCGAGTACGTCGACTTTTTCCCGCGTGGTCTCCCTCTGGATGATTCCGGAGCAAGCCCGACGCTGATCCCTGATGGGGCCACCCTGGACTTTGCCTGGAACCCAGGTTCCCCAGACGGCTTCCATACGGCGACGTTGCTGAAGGCAGGAACGGCCCCCGGCCCGAACACATGGGGCAGCGATCACCCAGTCGCGGTTCCCGACAGTGACGATGGCACTGGAAAGCTTCAGTTGAATCCGGCGATCCTGGCGCCGGGGCCCGATCCATCGTGCGGGCACGATGTGGGCAGCCCCTGCCACTACGGCGGTGGTACCGAGCTGAACTCCGGCGCGCAGCCCACAGCAACCGGAGCCCACTACTTCGTCAATATCTCCCTCGACACAAGCTCCCCGACGACGGTCCACTTTGTCTGCCTGATCCACCCGGGGATGCAGGGCGCCGTCACGGTCGTGCCAGCTAATTCTGAGGCTTCGCCGCTCACCCCGGCGCAGGTCTCGGCAGCGGCGGCGGCTCAATACACTGCCGACAATACGGAAGCATTCGCGGCTGAAAACGCGGCAAACAGTGCGGCCGTGACGACGAGCGCCGACGGCTCGCGCACCATCACCATGACGGCGGGGACGGCAAGCCAGCACGTCGAAGTTGCCGAGATGCTGCCCAGCCAGGTCCGGGTCAGACAGGGCGATCGCGTGAAGTGGGTCACGAAAACGAGGTCCGATATTCATACGGTCACCTTCCCCAACGGCGCCGGTTCAAATAGCGTCGACCCGATTCCGTTCGTCTGTGAGGGGACAGGCGCAGTGGACACGGCCGCCAATCCGGCGGCAGGCCCTCCCGCGTTTGGCTGTGCCTCACCCGACAAGGTCGAGAATCACCTCATCCCGGGTCCTCTGGGGCCGCGGGCGATCACCAGCACCTCGACCGTCGCCTCGTCTGGGATCCTGGCCAACGCGCCGGCACCCTTCCCGAACAACTTCACGTTCACCTTCCCGAGAACGGGAACCTTTGCCTATATGTGCCGGATCCACGACCACATGGTCGGGACGGTCGTGGTTAGTGCCGCCAGCCGGCTCGCACAGACGGGCCGTGGACCTACCTCCGGCTCAAGTCCCCTGCCGTTTGGTGCCCTTCTTGGAGGATTTGCCCTTCTGCTCGGGCTCGGACTTCTGGCAACACGGAGGCTGAGCTCCACGCGTCGCTGACTTACCGAATGGGAAGAGGCTTCGCCGGCGGTCCGGCGGGGCCTCTTTTCGTTTTGTGGACTTCCTATCTTTCGGGAATAATGGATGCACTGATCGCTAGCATCCCCGGGGTTCGGGGCGCCCAGGCGTATTTATACGAAGGCTCAGGCGGCCTGGCCGTCATCGACCCCGGCTACACCGGTAGCTTCAGGGCGGTCCTTCGATTTCTGGCCGAACACGGTCGCGCCGCGCAGGAGCTGCGCTGGGTGATCCTGACTCACCACCACGTGGACCACGGCGGGACCGCGCTGGCGCTCTGCCAGGCGACTGGTGCCCGTCTGGCCCTCCACGCGGACGACGCGCCCTACCTGGTCCCGGGCCGGCCCAGGGAGCGGATGACCGGTTGGGGGCTGATCGACGTGATTCCCGCCGGCCTGGCGCAGTACCTGATGACCTGTGCGGCCTGCGAGACGACCAGGCTCTACGAGGGCGATACGATTGCCGGCCTCCGCGTCATCCATGCACCGGGCCATACGCCCGGCAGCATCTGCCTGTTCGCGCCAGAAGAATCGGCGCTCTTCCTCGGTGACGTACTGAACAACCAGCGCGGGTTGGCCCGGCCCCCATGGACAGTCAACTACAACCATCGCCGGGCGCAGAGAGCGCCGCTTCGCCTATCGGGACTGACCTTCGAGCGCGCCTACTTCGGTCACGGCAGCCCGCTTCTACACGACGCCTCGGGCTTGATCGCCGGATACCTTGGCGCTCGTTTGCACCTCCAGTAGATCCAGGATCACGCCAGCCCAGGTCGCCAGGTGGGGACGCCGGCGTGCAATCGCCGACGCGATTCGCGGCACTGCTCCATGGCCGCCGCCTACGATGGCCACGGTGCGGGCGGTCGCCGGGCCTCCGTGAAAGCCTCCTGAGGGATGCGCTGGTGCGGCAAAGATCCATCCGGGTCGAGCGCCCAGGATCAAGAGCTCGGGGCCGCCAGGTTGCCAGCTCGCCACCCCGTCGACCCGAGCCAGGACATTTCCCGCGCGCTCCTGCGGAATCCCGGGTCGCAGATGGACCAGGGCGGCACCGCCGTCCGGGATGACGCCGTCGGACAGCTCGGCAAATCCCGGGTCGGCCGTCAAATCGATCGGAGGCGTTGGGGTCCGAGCCTCCATGTCGTGGTCGGAGACGATGATGACCACGGTCTGCGACCAGACCGGTTGCAGTGCGTCGAGCAGCTCGCCGACCAGTCCGTCTGTCTGCTGGTAACAGGTCAAGGCGGCCTCGCTCTCGGGCCCCTGGTCATGTCCCACCGTGTCGGCTTCGTTGATGTGTCCGAAGACGAACGGGATGTCGCGGTCCTCCAGGACCTTCAGGAGATGAGGGCGTACGGCCGCGTTGGCCGGGTAGCCGTGGGCGTCGAGGGGCACGCCTTCGGGAATCGCATCATCGGGAGGCCAGCGAAAGCCGGCGGCCCTGGTGCAGAGCAGCCCGCGGTCGTCTCCCATCACCGCGGCTGTCCGCAGCCCGGCCGCGGCCAGTCGCTCGAAGATGGTCGGCGCAGTTGGTATACGGCTGCCGGCCCAGTCGGGCAAATCGGCAAACCTCCAGGCAGTCGTCCGGACACCGTGCCGTTCGGGGAGCTGACCGGTGAGCAGCGTGCAGAAGCCCGGGTCCGTCGAAGAGGGGAGGGAGGTCACCCCGCCCTCGGGCGCTCGACCGCCCTCCTGGGCCAGGCGCCACATGCGCGGCGTGAGATCGGGCCGAATGGCGCGGTGGGGGAACCCGTCGAGCCCGAGGAGCACGACCCGGGTCACCGCGCTTTGCTCACCCGTGGTCGGGTGCTGCCTCGTCCCTCTCGATCAGCACCGGGTCCGGGCGCAGCGCCAGCCGCACCCGGGTGCCGGCGGGGTGGGCGGCGGCGTCCGAGGTCGCCAGCTGGGCGAGGACGGTCACGTCTCCCAGGTCGACGGTCACCCGGCTGGTGGCGCCCAGGAAGGCGGTCGCGATCACGGTTCCGTTCAGGGGTCCGGGGGTGCTGTCACCCTCGCCCGCGAGCGTGACGGCCTCGGGGCGGACCAGTGCCACCGCCGGCCCGTTGGTCGCGTCGGTTTGCACAAGAGGCAGGCGCGTTCCCCTCACCTCGACGGCACCGTCGCGAACCACCCCGTTGAGCCGGTTGGTCAGACCGACGAAAGAGGCGACGAACGGCGTGGCCGGCCGCGAGTACACAGTCATCGGTGGTCCCAGCTGCTCCAGGCGGCCCGACTGCATGACCCCGACGCGGTCGGCGATGGCAAGCGCCTCCTCCTGGTCGTGGGTGACGAAGAGAGTCGTGGTCCCGACCTCGAGCTGCACTCGGCGGATCTCGTCCCGCAGCCGCGCCCGGACCTTGGCGTCGAGGGCCGACAGCGGCTCGTCCAGAAGTAGGACCTTTGGCTTGATCGCCAGCGCGCGCGCGAGCGCAACCCGCTGCTGCTGGCCGCCCGAGAGCTGGTGCGCGTACTTGTGGGCGTGAGGGGAAAGTCCGACCAGCTCGAGCATGTCACTCGCCCGCTTCCGGCGCTCGGCAACCCCGACCCTGTGCAGTTGCATACCGAAGGCCACGTTCTGCATCGCCGTCATGTGCGGGAACAGCGAGTAGGCCTGGAACACCATGCCGATCTCGCGTTTGTTGGCCGGCACGTTGGTGACGTCCTCGCCACCGAAGACCACGCGTCCGCCGTCGGTCTCTTCGAGGCCCGCGACGAGCCGGAGCGCGGTGGTCTTGCCGCAGCCCGAAGGTCCCAGCAGGGCCACGAGCTCGCCAGGCGCGAGGGTCAGGCTGAGTCCATCCAGGGCGGTGACCCCGGCGTATCGCCGTTTCAGATCCTCGAGCCGGACCTCGACCCCGGCGCGCGCCGACGGACGGCTGCTGGCCCCAGAGCTGGAGCTCACCACGTCAAGCCGCCTCCTCCGCCCGTGCCACCCGTTCCCGTGGCCGGCCGACGAACGACAGGATCAGCAGCAGGACGAATGCGAACATCAGGGCCGCCACCGCGACGGCGATCGAGGTGCCGGCGCTGACGAAGCTCTGGTACAGGATCGCCACCTGCAGGTTTTCGTAGAGCAGCAGGTTGGCGAAGGTGAACTCTCCGAGCACGAGCGCGACAGAGAGCAGGCACGCGTTCAGGATCGCGGTCGACATGTTCGGGACGACCACTCGCAGCATCACCGTGCCCCATCCCGCCCCGAGGCTGCGAGCCGCCTCGGTCAGCGTCTTGAGGTCAATGGAAGCAAGACCGGCGTCCAGCGTTCGATAGCTGTAGGGCAGGACGAGGACGAGATAGGCGAACGCGAGCATCAGGATCGATTCACTCACGTTGATCTTGATCCACCTGTACAGCGGCACCATGCCGACGACCAGGGCGATCGCCGGGACCGTGAGCGGCAGCAGGCAGATGAACTCGATGATTCTCCTCAAAGCGGGAAGGCGCAGCCGCACCCAGACCATGGTCGGTAGAAGCAGAGCCAGCATGGCGACCGAGGTGATCACGGCCAGTTGCAGCGAAACGGAGATCGCCTGGACGAGATCGGGAACCTTGATGATGGCCGTCCACGTGTCCAGCGTCCGCGGTGCGGTCAGGCTGTTTCCGCGCGTCGAGAACTCGAACATGGCGCCGATCGGAACTAGAAAGAACGCACCCATGACCAGGAAGACGGTGATGCGAAAGATCCGCAGCCTGAGACGGCGCGCGCTGTTCACTCGAGCGCGTCCGGGCGGTGAACGCTCATCGCAGCCATCGGGCACTTCGTTGCTGCAGCACCGCGTAGAGGACCGTGACGATCGTGACGATGAGAATCATGGATAGGGCGAGCGCTTTCGCGAGTCCGGGCTGGGCGCGTCCTGTCTCGCTGGTGAGCAGGTTGCTGATTGCCAGGGGCACGATCAGGTTGCCTTGCGAGATGAGAGCTTGCGCTGTGGCGTAAGCGGAGAAAGCGTTCGCGAAAAGGAGTAGCGTGCAGCCCAAAAATGATGGCGCCAGTAACGGGCCCGCTACGTATCGCCAGTAGTGCCAGGTGGTGCCGCCCAGGCTCTCGGTCGCCTCACGCCACTGCGGCCGGATGCCGTCGAGCGCCGGTAGAAAGACGAGAACCATCAGGGGGATCTGGAAATACGCGTAGAGGAGGGTGAGGCCGCTCAGCTCGTACAGCCAGACACCGTTCGGGAAGATGTCGATTCCGTGGTCCTTGAGGAATATGGTCACGACCCCTGTCGTTCCGAGCGTGGCGAGGAATGCGAAGGCAAGGGTCACGCCGCCGAACTGAGCGAGCACGCCGGAGGCCGACGTCACCGCGCGCCGTAGTAGGCCACGCGGACTTCCGGTGACCACCGCATAAGCCAGCAGCGCGCCGGCGAACCCTCCGGCCAGGGCGCTCACGACCGAAACTACGGCGCCGTTCACGAAAGACTTGACCAGGTATGGCTGGTTGATTGACGTGAAGTTGGAGATGGTCAGACTGCCGTCCTTGGCGGCAAACGACCCGGCAGCAATGATCACGGTGGGCAAGAGCAGGAACACTCCAACGTACGCGAAGAATGGCACCACCCCGAGCCAGGAAAGACGCAGCCGCCGCCCGCCCCCGGTGGGGCGAGCGGCGGCCTTAACGGCGGGGATGCCGGCAGACGTCAACCGATGGCCGCCGACCAGTGGGCCGAGACGTATGTACCCGCGGCGACCTGCTGAGCCTGAGTCGGGTAGAGTGGCGTGCCGGTCACAGCCGGCAGCGCCGAGAGGGCAGTCGTATCAATCGTTCCAGCCGTTTTCATGACCGACTGGCGGACCGGCCGGCAAGCACCCTTGAGATAGATGTTCTGTCCTGCATCTGAGTAGATGAACTCCTCCCAGAGCCGCGCGGCGGCGGGGTGGGGGGCCGTCTTGCTGATGGCCTGCGCATAGGACCCAAAGATCGTCGCGTTCGTAGGCACGAAGACCTTCCAGGTCGAGACATCCTTCACGTGGGTCAATGAGTTGTAGTCCCATTGAAAAAGGACCGGGGTCTGCCCGGCTTTGACAGTGGCGGACGTGCCGATCACAGGCACGAAGTTACCCGCCACCTTCAGCTGATGGAAGAAGTCGACACCCTTGCTCACGTCGTCAAGCGAACCGCCGTTGGCGACCGACGCCAGGATGACGCCGTTCAAGGCCTGGTTGGATTGGGTGGGGTCGCCGGCGAGCGCGACCTTGCTCTTGAACCCAGAACCGAGCAGGTCCTGGACGGAATTGATGGTACCTCCGGGGACCTTGCTCGAATCGTAGCCGATGGCCATGAAGCCTCCGTAGTCCGAGTACCACAGGCCGGTCGATTCCTTCAGGCTGCCCGGGATGTCGCCCCAGGTCGTTACCTTGTATGGAGCGAAGACCGACGTGTTTGAGACGGCGACTTTGAGCCCCACGTCCACCACGTCAGGGGCGGTCGAGGTGCCCGCGTTCTGGTTGATGGCATCGACCTCCTGCTGGCTGCTGCCGTTGGGGTTTTCGGAGTTGACTGCGATGCCGTACTTGGCCGTGAAGGCACTGATGGCGTCGCCGTAGTCGCACCAGTTTGGGGGTAGCGCGATCACATTGAGCTTGCCCTCGGCCTTGGCCGCCGTGACCAGTGCCGACATCCCGCCCATATCTGCCGCCGAGGTGGCGGTCTTTGCGTCGGCGGTCCCCGTCGTGGTGGTCGACCCGCAGGCGGACAGCAACAGCATCGCCCCGGCCAGGATCACCAGTGGCCGGGCGCGGTCGAATCTTCGGAGTCGGGTGTGCTCCATGTTCCCCTCCCTTCGTGGGTTCAGCTTGTGTACCCCCCGTTTAACCATCTCCCGGACCGGATGTCAAGGAAGGGCAGGTTAAGCCCTGGTTATGGCGCAGACTGATACCTATCGCCCAGGATCAGGCTGAACTCACCCCCCTCCCGGCTCAATTCCTGCGTGCGCTCGAGGGCCAGGAGGAGGTCGTCGTCAGCTCGCGAGAGGGCTCGACCGAGCGGAGCGTCCACGTATGGTTCATCGTGGCGCCGCCCGGTGTGCTCTACCTGTTCGGTGACCCCTTCTCGTTCCGGGCCCGGCGCTGGCGGACCGACGCCTGGGTGCGGGTGAGCCTGCCGGCAGCCGGCGCGATGCTCGAGAGCCGGGTTCATTTCGTTCGGGCCGACGAGCTCACTCCCGAGCTGGTGGACGCGGTCGTCGAACGCTGGGGGATGTGGGGTGCGGTTACGCCCGAGGGCCTGCGCCGGATGGTGGCTGATGGGGCGATCGCGCTGGTTCGGGTTGAGGGTTCCTCAGCTTCTCCAGGATGACGTCGTGGAGCAGGCCGTTGGTAGCGACCGCATTACCGCCGTCGTAGGTCCGCCGCCCCTCGAAGTCCGTCAGCCGCCCGCCCGCCTCCTCGACCAGGACCAGCGGGGCGGCCAGGTCCCAGGGGTAGAGTTCGGGCTCGATCATTGCCTCGCCCGTACCCTCGGCCACCAGGGCATAACCCCAGAAGTCGCCGAAGCCACGGTCGCGCCAGGCCGAGCCGATAACCGCGTCGAACCCCTGCTCTCTCCCGACCGCCTGGAACGCCGTGCGCGACGCGTAGAAGACCTGCGCGTCTTTTAGTGCCGCCACTCGCGACACCGACAGCCGGCGATTTGCCGACCAGGCGCCCGCTCCCCGTTGCGCGCGCCAGCGTTCGCGCATGGCCGGGGCAGAGATGACGCCGAGCTGCACCTCCCCGGCCCGCTCGAGCGCGAGCAGGGTGGCGAATACCGGGACACCGCGGACGAAGTTGCTGGTCGAGTCGATCGGATCGATGATCCATCGGGTCTCCCCATCACCCGACACATTCCCGAGCTCCTCACCGAGCACGCCGTGGGACGGGAACGACTTCTCGATACGCTCGCGCAACATTTTTTCGATGCCGGTGTCCGCCTCGGTGACCAGCGATCGGTCCGGCTTGGTGGTCACCGCGTGGTCCCGCCGAAAGTGCCGGAGCGCGATCCGGTCGGCCTCGTCACAGAGCTCCATGGCGAAGGCCAGGAGGCGGTCTGACTCGGTCACGCCTTGATCCGGGCCCCGGTCGGGTCGTAGAGCGGCTCGGCCGCGACCGACCCGGGGATCCAGCGGCCGAACACCTCCACCTCGACAGCGGTACCGGCAACGGCGTGCTCGATGGGCAGATAGGCGTAGGCGATGCTCCGGTCGATCGTGTAGCCATAACCGCCGCTGGTAACCCGGCCCAGCGGTCGATGATTTACCCGTACCGGCTCGCCGCCGAGCGCGATCCAGCGGGCCTCGTCGAGCAGGATGGGACAGAGCTTGCGCGTGATGCCCTGCTCCCTGGCGCGAACCAGGGCCTCTTTGCCGATGAATTCGACCGGCTTGCGCAGACGGACGGCAAAACCGAGCCCGGCCTCGTAGGGGTTGTCCTCGGGGGTGATGTCGCTGCTCCAGACCCGGTATCCCTTCTCCAGTCGCATTGAATCGATCGCCCGGTAACCTGCGGCCACCAGGCCATGTGCGCGGCCCGCGTCCCAGAGTGTGTCCCAGAGCTGCGCCCCGAACTCGACCGGACAGTACAGCTCCCATCCCAGCTCGCCGACGTAGGTCACGCGCAACGACCGGCACGGGGTGAAGCCCACCATCACCGATTGCTCGGTCAGGTAGGGGAAGGCATCGTTCGACAGGTTGCTGTCGGTCAGCGGCTGAAGAATCTCGCGGGCCAGCGGTCCCCAGAGTCCCAGACACGCCCAGGCCGAGGTGACGTCCGTGATCACGACGCTGCCGTTATCCGGCTGGTGGCGCCGCATCCATTCGATGTCGTGGTTGCCGAACGCGGTGCCGGTCACGATGTAATAGCGGTCTTCTCCCAGCCGGCTGACCGTGAAGTCGCACTCGATTCCACCCCGCCGGTTGAGCATCTGGGTGTAGGTGATGCTGCCCACCGGCTTGTCCAGGTCGTTGTCGCAGAGCCGCTGGAGGAATTCGCCGGCGCCGCCACCCGATATCTCGATCTTGGCGAAGGAAGTCTCGTCGAACAGGCCGGCTCGCTCCCGGGTGGCACGGTGCTCCGCGCCAATGGCTGAGGACCAGTGTTCACCCGCCCACCCCAGGGGCCGGCGTTCACCATCGACTGACGCGTTGACCTCGAACCAGTTCGGTCGCTCCCAGCCGGATTTCTCGCCGAAGGCGGCGCCCAGCTCCTTGAGTCGGGAGTAGGTGGGCGCGAGGCGGAGTGGCCGTCCGGCGACCCGCTCCTCGTTGGGATAGTGGATGTCGTAGTAGGTGGAGTAGACCTCCACCGCGCGGGCCAGCGTGTAGGCGCGGCTCCGGTACTGCGCACCGAACCGGCGAGTGTCCATTCGCCAGAGGTCGAGGCTAGGCTCGCCGTCGACGATCCACTCCGCCATCAGGCGGCCCATGCCGCCCGCGCCGGCTATGCCGTGGGCGCAGAACCCGGCCGCCACGAACAGTCCGCGCACCGCCGACTCGCCAAGGATGAACTCGTTGTCGGGCGTGAAAGCCTCAGGCCCGTTGATCAGCCGGACCACCTCACCGGACTCCAGCCCCGGCACCCGCTTGACCGCGTTCTCCGAGAGCTCGCTGAAGCGCTCCCAGTCTTCGGGTAACAACCGGTTGTTGAAATCGGGCGGGACCCCGTCGAGTCCGAAGGGCGCGGGATGCCGCTCGTATCCACCCATCACCAGACCCCCCGCGTCGCGCCGGAAATAGACGAGCAGGTCGGGGTCACGCATGGTGGGCAGGTCGTCGGGGACCGGCTCCCGGAGCCGAGACACCAGGTACTGATGCGCCATGGGGATGATGGGGATGGTCAGACCAGCCATGGCTGCGATCTCCGGTGCGTAGATGCCACCGGCGTTGATCACCACCTCGGTAGCGATCGGGCCGTCGCTCGTCTCCACTCCGGTCACCCGGCCTCGATCGACGCGGATGCCCGTGACTCGGACTCCCTGGTAAAGGGTTGCGCCGCGGCGGCGAGCCCCTTCGGCGAGAGCGAGCGCCAGACCGCTCGGGTCCAGGTATCCGTCGGTCGGAAGAAAGGCTGCGCCCAGGACGCCGTCTGTGGTCATCAGCGGAAACCGTCGACCGGCTTCGGCCCCATCCACGATCTCCAGCGGAAGCCCAAAGCTCTTTCCCCAACCTGCCTGCCGGTGGAGCTCCTCCATTCGCGCCGGCGACGAAGCCAGCCGCAGGCTGCCCACCTCGCGCCACCCCGGGTCTACCCCGGTCTCATCCTTGAGCCGCCGGTAGAGGTCGACGCTCAGCATCATCATTCGCGTCAGGGGCTGGGTCGAGCGCAGCTGCCCCACCAGGCCGGCGGAGTGGAAGGTCGATCCACTCGTGAGCTCGGCTCGCTCGATCAGGACGGTCTCCCGCCACCCGCGCTCGGCGAGGTGATAGGCGATGCTGGTGCCGCCCACGCCGCCGCCGATGACGACGGCGCGCGCGCTTGACGGAACCGTCATGCCACCAGCCGCAGCCACTGCCGGTAGCTCGGCTGGCCTGCCGCGGCCAGGAGTCGCTGGAAGTGCTTGTCGGCGTAGGCGCGGAAATCGAAGTCGAGGTCGGAGATCCCTTGCTGGACGACTCCCCACATCGCCTCGCGAAAATCGGACATCACGCGCATCAGGCGAAGCCGCGCCTCCTGGGATGGTCCGGCCTGGCCCAAGTAGGCCTGAAGGAAATAGCGCTCCTCGTCGTCGGGAAGCTGGTGGTTAACGGCGAAGTTCGCCAGGTCGAAGAACCGGTCGCCCATCCCCGCGTACTCCCAGTCGACGATCCGGATGCTCGAGCCGTCGTCGATGAAGTTGGCGTTGAGCAGGTCGTTGTGGCAGAGGCAGGGTGGCTGCACCGGCAGTGCGGCTTCGATCTCCGCGGCGACGGCGGCGGCGGTCGCATAGGCCGGCGGAACCGTCACCGCAAGCGATCCAGCGGTCGATGCGTACTGCTCGACGATTCGAAACGCCGAGAACGACGCCGGCACGATACCCGCGCCGTGGATCCGGCGGAGTGCCGCGGCCACGCCGCGCAGGGTTTCCGGGAGATGGACGGCTGCGTCGCTGACCGGCTGCCCCTCGATGAACCGGGTGACAAGGACCCCCTGCGGCCGCAGGAATGCAACAACCTCGGGGCCAACCCCGGCGGCGGCAGCCAGCCGGCTCGCCTGGTGCTCGACCTCGCGATCGATACCCAGCAGGGCGCCCTGTTCGGCCGGCATTCGCACCACGTAGGTGCCTCCATCGATGACCACCCGGTAGTTGCGGTTGGTGATGCCGCCGCCAAGGGTTTCGATGGATCGAGGGAGCCCCGCCCAGCCGGGCACCTGGTCGAGCAGGGCGGCAGCCTGCAGTCCCGCGCTCATGCATCGCTAGGGTACGCGGTTGTTATGCTCGGCCTAGCTTGCCCGCCACGCCGCAGTCGACGCGTTACCGGCAGATCACTTGGGCCCTCGGCCGGCACGGTCTCGGTTTCCTGGTCAGCATCCTGGGTCTCGACCGGTTTGTCCCCCTGCATCATGGCGTGCTGGGCTACACCCGGCGGATCCAGCCGTACACCCGGCCCGAGCGTGTCCGCCTCACGTTCGAGGACCTGGGGGTCACCTTCATCAAGCTCGGTCAGATCCTTTCGACAAGGGCCGACCTGATGCCGCCCGCTTATCAAACGGAGCTGGCCAAGCTCCAGGACGAGGCGCCGCCACTGCCCGAAAACGTGGTCCGTCAGGTCATCGCCGGGGAGCTCGGAAGGCCGGTCGAGGAAGTCTTCAAGACCTTCGAAGCCCAGCCGCTCGCGGCGGCTTCGATCGGCCAGGTGCATGCGGCCACGCTGCAGGACGGGACCGAGGTCGTGGTCAAGGTGCAGCGGCCCGGGTCAGTCGATCAGATCCACCAGGACCTGAAAATTCTCGAGACGCTTGCCGCGACCGCGCGCCGGCGCTGGGCACTCGCCGAGCAGTACGACGCCGTCGGCCTGGTCAACGAGTTCGGCCAGACCCTGCGTGCCGAGACCGACTACGTCCGGGAGGGCCAGAACGCCGAGCGCTTTCGGGAGAATTTCGCCGGCGACGAGGACGTTTATTTTCCGAAGGTGTTCTGGGAGACCACCACCCGTAGGGTGCTCACCCTGGAGCGTGTCCGCGGTATCAAGATCGACAACTTTGCCGCGCTGGACGCGGCCGGCATCGACCGGTCGGAAGTCGCCCGGCGGGGGGCCGACACCGTGCTCAAGATGGTCTTCCGGGACGGCTTCTACCACGCCGACCCGCATCCCGGCAACTTCTTCATCGAGCCCGGCGGCAGGATCAACGTTGTCGATTTCGGCATGGTCGGCACGGTTGACGAGCGCACCCGCGAACAGCTGGTCTGGGCCCTGATCGCGTTCGCGAGCGACGACCCGGAGCGCCAGGTCGACACCCTGTTCGAGCTCGGCGTCGCCCGGAAGCGAGTCGACCGGGCCAACCTGCAACGCGACGTCGAGCACCTCCGCGCTCGCTACTACGGCCGGCCGGTGGGGGAGATCGAGATCCGGCCGGTGCTGCGGGACGTGCTGTCTTTTGTCCGGACTCACCGGCTGCAGCTTCCTCCCGGATTCGCCCTGCTGGTCAAGACCGTGGTGATGCACGAGAACCTGGTCACTCAGCTGGACCCGAGCTTCGACTTCACCGCCGTGCTGGTCCCCTATGCCCGGCGGCTGATGATGCGTCACTACTCGCCTATGTCGTGGGCGCGCTGGGCGGGGCAGGCCGCGGTCGACGCCGCTCGGCTGGCGACCGAGCTTCCCCAGCAGGCCCGCCGGCTGGTGGCGGCGCTGGAGCGGGGTGACGTGGAGCTGGCTGTGCGCCCATCCGGCTTTGACCCGGTGCTGCGACGGGTCGAGCGGATCGCAAACCGGGTAGTCCTTGGCATCGTTGCCGCATCATTCGTGATCGCGCTCGCGGTGCTGCTGGCCGCCTACCACGTGCGCCCCGAGCAAGGGGTGGTTAGCATCCTGCTGCTCGGCTTCATCGCCGCGGTGGCGCTGGGTGCCTACGTGGCCTGGAGCATCCTCCGCTCCGGCCGGCCGTAAGTTAGAACAGGTGAGTCAGCCAGCGCCGCAGCGGCTTCGGGCCTGACGGCTCGCGATACGCGGGCAGCAGTGCAGCCACCGACGCGTGCGCCTGCGCCACCAGGCCTTCGACCGTCTGGTCCTGCGCTTGCAATGACTCGCCGATGATCACCCGCACGGCCTTGCGAAACCAGAGGTCTTTCGTGCCCGACAGCGCCACTGGCACGACCGGGACCTGGTTGTCGATCGCCCAGTGGGCGAAGCCTTTCTTGAAGGGGAGCAACCGTCCCTCATCGGTGCCATCCGTCGTCCCCTCCGGAAAGAGGGCCACCACTCCACCGCGCTGCAGGCAGTGGTCGACGTGCTCGAAGAGCCTGGCATCACCGTGCAGCTGCTTGTTGACCGGGACGTAGCCGCCGACGGCCCGGACGATCAACCACTGCACCCGGCGGGTGCGCAGGATGGTGGTGTCGCCCAGAAAATGCACCCGGGGCTCGGTGCGGAAGCTGGCCAGGATCAGGAAGGGATCCAGCCAGCCGAGGTGGTTGGCGATGATGATGAAGTTTCCGCGCGACGGTACCTTCTCCCGGCCCTCGACCTGGATCCGGAACAGCAGATGCAGGAGCGGCTGCGCCCAGAGCCGCACGAAGCGAAATCCGAGAGTCGCCTTCCGGCCCACGGGAAGCAGGTCAGCCGGCGGCGGAGGGACGGTTTCCTTCATTGGTTGGCTCCAACCGATGCGTACAACGGCAGAGCCGGCCAAACCGTATCAGGTCGGGCTATCGGACGGCGGTTCCCTGCGCCTCCAGGATGCCCAGCACCATTCCCTCACTGAGCTCGCGTGCTTGCCGGAAGCTGGCAGCGGCGGTAGCCTCGGTCGCGGTCTGTCCCTCGCCGAGCAGCCGGTTCAGCTCTTCGTCGAACAGGCGTGAGACGAGCTCGGGATCGTGCACCTGCTCACCACCCTGAGCACCAGGCACCCTGACCCGATGCAGGACTCGCTGGGCGATCATGTAGCGGTAGATCCGGTCGGTGGCGAGGTCTTCCATGTATCCGTCCAGAAGGCTGGCGCCCTTTCCATTGAGCACGCCGTTGCGGTATCGAATCACGGTGCGCACCGCAGCCCGAGTGCCGTCGAGCGTCTTTTTGCCGACTCCCTCAGGACGCGGACGCAAATCGCGGTGAAGATCCACGTTCGCACGGCGAGCCTGCAGCTGGTTGGGATAGGGGAACTGGTTGACCGCGATCTCGTTCTGGTCCGGGTGGCCGGTCCAGGCGCCGTCCATCAGGCTGTTCGCCTCGTTCTTCTTGTCCTGCTCGAGCACCTTCAGCGCCCGGGCGTTCAGCTCGGCGTCCTCGCGGCTCGGGTAGAGAGCGGTCATCCCGCCGATGGCGAGCATCCCGTGCTTGTGGCAGACCTCGGGCATGACTTCGCGGATCGCCTGGAAGAACGCCACGTCGTGCGGGATCGTGTTGCGGTCGGGTAGCACCCAGCCAGGGTCGCGCAGCAGGAATTCGATCAGGCTCGCCATGTAGTCCCAGCGACCCAGGTTCAGCCCCATGACATGGTCGCGGAGGTTGAAAGCGAATTCCTCCATCTGATACGCGATCGGATGTGACTCGATCAGCGCCATGCATTTGATGTAGTCGGAGGGCCAGCCACGGGCGGCACTGATCGATCGGAAGACATCCCGCCACCAGAGCGCCTCCTCGGCGGACTCGGACTTGGGGATGTAAATCGAGAGCGGGTGCTTGAGCCCGTGGGGATCGACCTGGAAGGCCACCATGGCCAGGTCGAAGAGGGATGCCGAGGTCAGCTCGCCCTTGATCACCCCGGCCTGCTGGAGGTGAAGCCCTCGAGGCCGGGTAAGGATCACTGTTTTGCTCTCGCTGATGCCGACCTTGCGGTCGCGCTTGCGGTCCTCGTAAGTGAGCGTGCCTTTGAGAGCCTCGATGATGTTGCGCATGCCCGCCAGGATGTTGTCCCAGGCGTTGGCCACCGAGTCCTCCAGGTCGAGCATCACTCCCGGGGCCCCCGAGTTCAGCATCTTCACGACCAGCTCACCGTCGTCGGCCGGTCCGGTCATCTGGTTGCGCTGGTCCTGGCACCACCCGGGCAGGGTGATCTTCCAGCTGGACGTGGTCGCTTCGGAGGGCGGCAGGTAGTCTGGAAGCTGGCCGGCGTGCGCCCTCCGCAGCACTTCCTTGCGTTGGGCGGCCAGGGCCTGCTGGCGCGGAGCGAACTCACGATGCAACCCCTGGAAGAAATCGAAAAACCCGCCGGGCAGGTCCTGCTTCGGGTCCAGGTTCGCCGGCGCATGGTTCACCGGTGGATCTACAGGGATGATGGTCTTCAACGTCCCTTCCTGGCTATGACTCTATCAGCCGAGCATCCGGTGGCCGAACGTCCCGGACGGGGTCCCGGGGTTAGTGGCCGGCTTTGGGGGTCCGGCGCTCGCGCTCGCGGCGCTCGCCCCGGAGCGTGACCTGCACGGCGGTGCCCTTATAGATGTATCCGTGGGCTATCGCGTGCTTGATCTGGCGCCAGAACTCCTCTCTCAGCCAGCGGCGTTCGACCGTGAGTTCGACACCCGATAGGGTCAGGAATTCCGCAGTCATGGTGGCGTCTGTGTCGGGCCGCTGGGCCTGCCGGACCGCTTCCAGGTCCAGCCACGGCATCAGCCACTCGGTCGGAATCCGCAGCTCAGCCTGGGGCACCTCATCCTGGGCCTGGTGACGCATCGCCATATAGGAAGGAACCCCACGGGGGGTTCGATCTTGCTGAACCCTCCCGGAGGCCCGCCGGGACCTCGTGGGCCGGTCTAGCCGTCCTTTCTGGCCGCCCTGGGAGACGAGGCTGGGGGAGGGGTCCGGGCTGGGGCAACTCGCGGGTCGGTGGCCGCCTTGACCGGGCCCTCCGGGGCGATGGGAAAGCGGATCGTGAACCCGGTGCCCTGGTTCTCCTGGCTATCTACCGAGATCGTCCCGTGATGCCCTTCGACCACCTGCCGGACCATGTAGAGACCGATACCGGTTCCTCCCACGTTCCGCAGCCGGGGATCGTCCACCCGGTAGAACTTTTCGAAGAGCCGGTTGATCGACCCGGCCGGGACCCCGATCCCATGGTCCGCCACCACGATCTCGACCTGGCCGTCGGCGCGGCGTGCGGATACCTCGACATCGGGCGGTCCCTGGCTGAACTTGGCCGCATTCTGCAACAGGTTGTCCAGGCTGGTGGCCAGCCTCTCCGCGTCGCCCTGGATCACCATCGGCTCCTTATCGAGGTCGAGGTGAATCCTGCCGTGGCGAAGGGTGAGCTGGGGCTGCACTCGGCTGACCGCCTCGCTGACGATCGGACCAACGTCGACCGGACGCATGTTGTAGGCGGGCCTGCCTTCCTCGAGCCGGGCCAGGAAGAGCATGCGCTCGACCATGGCACGCATTTCGCCGGACTTCTCGATCAAGGTCGCGAGGGCGGCGCGAGCCCGCTCCGGCAGCGGTCCCAGCGAGCCGTCCTCCAGCAGCGAGGCATATCCCCGGATCACGGTCAGGGGAGTACGCAGCTCGTGTGACGCGATCTGCATGAACTCCCGCCGGCTCCGCTCGAGCTCAGCCAGCTGGGATGCGCGCGTCCGCTCGTCTTCGAGTGCTCTCCTGGTCTCGAGGCTGATGGCTGCCTGGGCGGCGATCAGTTGTAACCGACCCAGCTGTTCGGGAGTCAACCAGTGCGGTCTCTTCCAGTGAAGCCCGACGAATCCGAGAAGTTCCCGGCCGCCGCGCATCGGCAGAAACACGCTTGTCTGCACGCCGGCCCTTCGGGCGGTTTCCCGGGCCCATTCCGGCAACTTCGGGTCCGTCTGCGTATCGACCGCCTGCGCCGGCAGACGCGAATCCGCCAGCCACGCGACTTCGCGGGGGTCGAGCGGCTGATGGACCGCCTTGAAATTTTCCGAAGGATCAGGACCGATCGAGCCTCCCGCCCCGGCGATGTGGTAGCGCCTGTCGGCGGGATCCAGGATTCGCAGGCTGATCATGTCGGCCGCGGAGAGCTCGGTGAACGCGCGCACGATGCGCTGCGAGACCACTGACTCCTCTTCGCGAGCCGTCCCTGGCACGAGCGCCTCGAGCGCCGTCAGTGCCTGGATGGTCTGCTCCGCCTCCGAGTACTGCTCGGCATTCGTCAGTGCCAGCGCGGTCTGGGCGGCGATCGCTTCCATCAGTCGCTGGTCATCGTCCACCAGAGAATTGGGGCCGAGGTGAGAAAGGGTCATCACGCCGATCAAACGGTCGCCCGTGATCAGAGGCACGCTGAGCATGCTTTCCGCCGGGCGGCTGGCCCCGGGCGGGTAGAGGACCCGGGGGTCGCGGCTGGCGTCGGCCACCAGGACGGACCGCCGCCGCTGGGCGGCCAGCCCCGAGATTCCCTCGCCCAGCCCGGGCCTGAGTGTCTCCCACTCGATACCGGTGTAGGGCTTCGTCCGCGCCACCGACTTCACCAGGATCAGCCGCTCCGCGCGTTCATCCCAGCGGTAGAGCCGGAAGTGCTGGTAGTCGATCACCCGCAGCGTCTCATCGGCCACCGTCGCCAGGATGCGCTGCGCGTCCAGGCTCTGGCCGATCCGGGGGGAAACCTCTTCCAGTAGTTCCTTGCGCTTCTTTAGAGCCGCGGTCGAGGAAACGGTCAGGTGGATCACCTGTAGCACCACGATCGCGGCAGCCACGGAGACCACGAGGCCGATGAAGTCACTGATCGAGGTGGTACCGAAGTGAGAGGACGGGGGAAGGAAGACGTAATCCATGAGGATGGCGAAGACCGCGGTCGCCGCCAGGGCAGGCCCCCGGCCATACCGCCAGGCGACCAGCCCGATCACGAAGATCGTCAGCAGGGGATAGGCTTCGATCCTGATGTTCACGAGCGCCCCCCCTCCCAGCAGCACCAGGGTGGTGAGGCCAACGGCAAGGATGGCGAGCGCGTACGGATACAGCCGCGCCCAGAGTGCGGCGCGCCCTCCTGGGATGGTGGTCACGCCGGCAGCGAAGCGATCCGATCCGCCAGCTGCTGGTCCTCCTCTGCGGACCGGCCGCTGATTCCGACGGCGCCGATCACCGTCTCCCCACGCCGCACCGGCGTGCCGCCCGGGAAGAGGCTGAAGCGCGGGTCGCCGTAGACCAGGACGTCGCGGCCCTCGTCCTTGAGACGCTTGGCCAGCGCAGTGGTGCTGGAAGTGGTCCGGGCGGCCGTATAGGCCTTATTGGTCGCGATCGTCACCGACCGGACCGGGGCTCCGTCCATTCGGGAAAAAGCCACCAGGTCCCCGTTGTGGTCTGATACCGCGACCACCACCGGCTTGCCACCGTCGGTGGAGGCGATCCGAATGCCCTCGTCGACGATATGGCGGGCCTCGTTGAGGTCGATTGTGCTGATGGTGCGGATGACCCTATTGTTGGCCGCCATCGGCCTTGCTTGCAATCGCCGAGGATCAGCTTGACGGGCGCAACCCCCGGTCGCTAGCCTTGGAAGTCAGACTATCAGTAGATTTGACTATGGAGGTGATAGAGCTTTGAAGATTGCCTGCGTGCTCGAGAGCATGTTCGAGGATGCTGAGTTCCAGCAACCGTACGACGCGTTCCGTCAGGCCGGCAACCAGGTCACGATCATCGGGGTGCAGCCTGGCAAGGAGCTCAAGGGCAAGAAGGGCACCGTGACCACGAAGTCCGATAAGGGCATCGACGAGGTCACACCCGACCAGTTCGACGCGCTTTTCATCCCTGGCGGTTACTCACCGGACCAGCTCCGGAACAACCCCAGGATGGTCCAGTTCACGAAAGCGTTCTTCGACCAGGACAAGCCCGTCCTGGCGATTTGCCACGGACCTCAGCTGCTGATCACGGCCAGGGTCGTGAAAGGACGCAAACTGACGGCCTGGTCCACCATCCAGGAGGACCTCCGCCAGGTGGGCGCCAACGTGGTCGACCAGGAGGTCGTGGTCGATGGAAACCTGGTGACCTCGCGTAAGCCGGAGGACATCCCGGCCTTCATCCGGGAGTCGTTGAAGATCCTGGAAAGGGTCCCGGCGCTCCGCAGCCGCTAAGAAACCCCTCACACACAGCTGGCGCCGGACACCCCCGGCGCCAGTTTTTTTCATAATCAGCCCCCTGGGACATGTGCGGCGCATCCTGCTCTCGGCAGCCCCCATTGCGGTAGCGGTCCTGGTGTTCGGCGCCTCCTTTGGCGTGCTGGCGACGGTGGCGGGGCTCCCGGCCTGGGCCGCGATCCTGATGTCCGCGGTCGTCTTCGCCGGGTCCGCGCAGTTCGCCGCGATCGCAGTCATCGCCGGCGGAGGCGGTGTCCTGGCAGCCGTCATCACCGGAGCTCTGCTGAACCTCCGGTATCTTGCCACCGGGATCGCGGTGGCGCCGGTGCTCCCAGGAAACCGGCTGGCGCGGGCGCTTCTGGGTCAGCTCGTGGTTGACGAGAGCTATGCGCTGGGCGTGTCCGCCGGCACCCGGGGCCGGCCGCACGGCTTGACGGTCGTGGTGGTAGGGGCACTTCTCTGGGTGGCCTGGGTAACCGGGACCGCGGTGGGCGCCGCGCTCGGACCCGTGATCGGGAACCCGACGCGATTTGGACTCGATGCCGCATTCCCGGCGTTGTTCGCAGCCTTGCTCATGCCCATGTTGCGCCAGCCGCGAGCGGTCCGGTGCGCGCTGGGCGGGGCGGTGGTCGCTCTTGCGCTGGCTCCCTTCACCCCCGCCGGGGTCCCGTTGGCCGGAGCCGCAGTGGTGGGGCTGTGGCTGGCCCGCTAGCGCTCGGTCTGATCGCCGGGCTGGCGACATTGACCTTTGCCATGCGGGCGACCGGACCGCTGATGCCGCACATGCCGGCGGCGCTCACCGAGCGCACCGCGGGCCTGGCGCCGGCGCTGATCGCGGCTCTGGTGGCGATCCAGCTGACCGCGGCCTCTGGCGTGCTCCGGCTGGACGTGAAAGCGCTGGCGGTCCTGGTGGCGGCAGTCCTCTCCTTCCTGCGCGTACCCCTGATCCTGTGCGTGGTCGCCGGCGCCGCGATCGCGGCGCTGGTGCGCGCCCTGGCCCACGTTTGAGTAATCTATTCCGTCTCAATGGACATCAGTGGAAAGCTGGTCAAGCTGCGTGCCTTTCGGCCGGCTGATGCGCAACCTATCACGGAGGCGCTCGCGGATCCCGAGATCGTGAGCAACCTGGCCAACTGGTCGTGGGGACCATACGGCCTCAACGACGCCCAGGAATTTCTCAGCCGCCGCGACCCGAGCCACCTTGCCTGGGCAATTGAATGCCTGGCCGACGGGACTCTGGTCGGGGCAACCGGGCTCCAGGAGATCGACGTGCGTAACCGCCATTGCGAGTGGGGCATCTGGATCGGTCCAAAGAGCCGCTGGGGACACGGCTACGGAAGCGAGGCCTGCCAGCTTGCCGTCGGCTTCGCCTTCCGTCAGCTCGGCATGGAGAAGGTTTGGCTATACGTTTACGAGGGCAACGACCGCGGGCGCCGCGCCTACGAGAAAGCCGGTTTCAAAGTCGAGGGCACCCTGCAGCGACACGTCTTCCAGAACGGGCGATTCATCACGGTCCATCTGATGGCCGTCTTTAGCGACCACCCCCTCTACGCCGTCAGTTAGCCAGCCTTAGTCCCGGTCGACCGCGCGCTCGAGCTCCTCCCCGGAGGCTCGGGCCGACGCAGGCCCGAGCCGTGCCCGCCGGCCCAAAGCGCGCGTCGTAACGCGCGCAAGAGAGGCATACTCGGTTGGGGGCGGCTTGACTTAGCTGCCGGTCTCGATCGAGGTCGGGCTCGCTTCTTTAGCCTCGCCTGATCGGGCGCGCTCCTTGTTCACCGTCCGCGCAGCGATTTCCTCGGCCTTTTCCTCGCTATTACCTCCCTCGAGGAGTCCCTCCTTGATGTGCTCGTATTGGCGCTCCCGTTTCGGGCTCCAGGCTTTCTGCGGCATGTCAATCACCTCCTTACCCCTTCGTTTTATCAACTAGGTCCCTCCGGACAGAACCGCCTCAATTGCGCGCGATACGGCGCGCGCTTTGGGCCGGCGGGCACGGCTCGGGCCTGTATCGGCCCTCGCCTCCGTCTTGACTTACCAGGCAGGCTCGACCATCATGTAGCGGACTTCTTGAGGCGAACGTCATACCCTACGTCTGGATACAGCCTCGGACAGCGCGGCGCGCGCGGGTCCCGACGTCTGCTGGCCCCCCGGAAGCGCAAAAAATCCCTGTTCAAGCCGGCGCTGGTCGCCGCCGCCTTCTTGGTGCTGGGCATCCGGGCCATTACCCTGGCCCCGGCGCACGAGGAGCTGCGGGTGGTTGCGTCTACCGGGCCCCGGCTAGCGCCCAGCGCCACGGCGCGACCGGTGGCAAGCCAGCGGACCAGCCCGACCCTGCCGCCGACCGCGACCGCCCGTCCCCTGCCACCGATCAGGGTGCTCGCCTTCAGCACCAGCTGGATCAAGAAACACCCGATCGCAGAGGTGCCCAGGATCAACGGTCGGGCCGCGATCGTGGTGGATGTCAGCAGCGGCCAGGTGCTTTACTGGCAGGCCGCCGCCAGCCGTTACCCGGAGGCGTCGCTGACCAAGATGATGACCGCCATGGTGGCAGACGACATCGCTCCCCTCGACCAGGTGATCACGGTCACTCGCGCCGCCACCCAGATTGAGCCCAACCACATGGGGATCAGCGCCGGCGAAAAGCTGACGCTGCAAGAGCTCCTCGACGGCATGCTGCTGGACTCCGGTAATGATGCCGCCGAGGCGGTGGCCCAGGGGGTCGTCGACCGCGACCGTTTCATCGACCTCATGAACCAGAAGGCGGCGGGCATGCGCCTGATCAACACCCGGTTCGCGAATCCCAGCGGGCTGGACGACCCCAACCACTTCAGCTCCGCCTACGACCTGGCGGTGATGGCCGCCACCATCATCACCCAGTATCCCGATATCGCTCGAATCGTCAGCACCCGGCAGGTCAGCATTCCCGCGACCGCCACTCACAAGGCCTTCTCGCCTTACAACCTCGATCGCCTGCTCTCGTCGTACCCGGGGGCGATCGGTGTCAAGCCCGGTTACACCGGAGATGCCGGGTACTGCCTGGCCGCTGCCGCCACTCGCGGTGGGCGCACAATCGTGGCCGTGGTACTCGGTACCAATCAACACTTCACCGACGCCACCACCCTGCTCGACTTCGGCTTCAGACACCCCGTCACCCCGTAACATCGGTCTGTGAGCTGGCTCACCTTGAGCGTTCCCTGGTGGGAGCTCGTCCTCCGCGCGGTGGTCATCTATGTGGTCTTCTTTATCGGCCTGCGCGTATTTGGAAAGCGCGAGCTCGGACAGTTCACCGTGTTCGACCTGGTTCTGATCCTGCTGATCGCCAATGCGCTTCAGCCCGCGATCACCGGCCCGGACAATTCGGTTACGGGCGGGGTGATCATCATCGCCACGCTGCTGCTCCTCAACCGCGGCGTGGCCATGGCCCGCAGCCGGTTTCCCGCATTCGATCGCCTGGTCGAACCCCCAGCGACGCCCATCATCGAGGACGGAAAGTGGATCGCAAAGGCAATGGAAAAAGAAGGGCTCAGCCAGGACGACGCCATGATGGCGCTTCGTGAGCATGGGGTTGCCAGGGTGGATGATGTTCGGCTGGCCTGCCTCGAGGAGGATGGAAGCATCAGCGTGGTGACCAAGGACGGGCAGGGAGCATCGCCGCGCCGGCGCCGCCGGGTCCGCTTTCTGCGCCGGAATTAGGCTGAGGCATCCGGATGGCTGACGAGCGACGGGTTGTCACCGTCCTCTTCGCGGACGTGACCGGCTCCACCGCCCTGGGCGAGGCGATGGATCCGGAAGACGTGCGCGCGCTGCTCAGCCGCTACTACACGATCGCGAAGGAAGTGGTGGCGGAGCATGGCGGCACGGTCGAGAAGTTCATCGGCGACGCCGTGATGGCTGTCTTCGGCCTGCCCCAGGCGCATGGCGATGATCCGCAACGCGCTCTTTCGGCCGCTATCGAGTTGCGCGACCAGGTGCGCAGCGATGCGCAG
Organism: Chloroflexota bacterium; assembly: GCA_005882775.1. GTDB lineage: Bacteria > Chloroflexota > Dormibacteria > CF-121 > CF-121 > VBDY01. The sequence goes on from VBDY01000129.1 coordinate 45,075, forward strand.
CTGGGAACCCGGTTACCGATCCGGGTGGGCGTCAACACAGGCGAAGTGGTCGCGGCTCGAGAGACCTCCAAGGGTGACTTCCTGGTCACGGGGGACACGGTCAACGTGGCCGCCCGGCTGCAGCAGGCGGCGGAGCCATGGATGATCGTGTGCGGCGAGCGGACCGCTCGCGATGCGCAGTCAACCTTCAAGTTCGGGGCTGCGATCGACGTCGACGCCCGGGGGAAGAGCCGGCCGATCCGTGCGCTTCCGGTTCTCGCCCGGGCCGGACGTCCGGCGCCCGCGCCCCGGCTTCCGCTGATCGGTCGGGGACCGGACCTGGACCAGATCGAGCTGGTGGCTCGCCGCGCCTTCAGCGAGCAGCGTCCCTTCCTGGTCAGCATCATCGCTCCCGCCGGCGTGGGGAAGACCCGGCTGCTGGAGGAATTTCTAGATCGACTGCCGAGGCTCAACCAGCATGCCAACGTGGCGGTGGCCCAGTGTCTGCCATACGGGCAGCGGCTCACCTACTGGCCTCTGCGGGCCGTGCTCTTTCGGCTGATCGGAGTTGCTGACGACGCGACGGCGCCCACCGTGCGCGAGGCCATCCACCACTGGGTGCGCGACGCCGGAGCCGAGCAACCCGACCGGCTCGCGGAGCTGCTGGGTGCAACCGTCGGTGTGGTTGGCGAATCGGAGTCGATGGACCGCACGGGCCTGCTCTCCGCCTGGCGCACCGCGCTCGAGCTCGCCTCCCGGAAGGCGCCCCTGGTCCTCGTGTTCGAGGACCTGCACTGGTCGAGCGACAGCCTGCTGGATCTCTTTGAGTTCGTGATGCAGCCGCGCGCGGAAACCCCACTGCTGATGATCGCGCTCACCCGGCCCGAGCTTCTCGACCGGCGGCCTGCCTGGGGCGGGGGCAAGCGAAACTACGTGTCGCTCTCCCTCGAGCCACTACAGGACCGCGACATAGCCCGGCTGGTGGCCCAGATGCTGGAGACCAGCGCCCGCGACGTCATCGACCGAGTCGTGCAGCGGGCCGAGGGCAACCCCTTCTTCGCTGGTGAGCTGGCCCGGGCGGTGGCGGAGCGGGGAACGCTCGAGACCCTCCCCGACACGGTGCAGGCCACAGTGCTGGCACGGCTGGATCTCCTCGAACCCGCCGAGCGCCGGCTGCTGCAGCTGGGCGCCGTATTTGGCCGTTCCTTTCCACTGTCCGGGATCTCGGCGCTCGAACCGTCCCCCGAAGATGTCGAGACCGTTGCCGACCAGCTGGTGGCAAAGGACCTGGTGCGCGCGACCGGCCGCGACCAGTTCACATTCCGGCACATCCTGATCCGCGAGGTCGCCTACCAGACGCTGACTCGCGGCGGTCGCGCCCGCTATCACGCCGCCGCCGCCGCCTGGCTCGAGGAACGTGCGGCCGAACGTGAGGATGCCCTGGCCGAACTGATCGCGTACCACTATCGGGAGGCGGCCGCCCTTTCGACATCGCTGGCGGCTGGTCCCGGGGCCGCCATTGAGGTCAAGCAGAAGGCGGTCGAATGGCTGGCGCGGGCCGGCGAGGTGGCCGCGGCTGCGGCAGCATCGATCGAAGCCTCGCGGCACCTGCGCAGCGCGATCGAGCTGGCGGCGGAGGAGCAGCTTCCGGAGCTTTACGAACGCCTGGGGGACATCGTGGAATCGGGCGAGGCGTCCGCCGAGGCCTACCGGACCGCGCTGCGGCTGGCCCGGCAGTGCGGGCGACCGGCAGTCCAGCAGCTGCGGGTGATGGCAGGACTGCTGAGCGTGTCGATGCGCGCGCAGGGCTCGGTCGCGAGCAGGATGTCGCAGGAGGAGATGGCCCAGCTCCGGTCGGAGGCCGCCTCGACGGCGAAATCCGTCACCGATGAACGGATCCTGGCGCGTTACCTGGCCGCGGACGCGTTCTATCCCTTCTGGCGCTTTGGGAACGCGAACCCTGACGAAATCTCGGCGGCGGATCGCAGCGCCCGCCGGGCGATCGAGATCGGCGAGCGACTCGACGACGCCAACCTGCAGAGCGCGGCTCTGGATGCCCTGTCCGGCAACGCCGGCGTCCGCGGTGCCTGGCGCGAGTCGCGTGAGCTATCTCGTCGGCGCCTGACCCTGGTCGATCGCCTGAACATGACGGAGAAAGAGGACGCCCACTCCATGGTGGCATGGGGGTCGATCATCCTAGGCGACCTGGTTGACGCCGAGCGGGTAACCGCGGCGGGGCTCGCCTACGTGCAACCGGGACAGATCCCCGGCTGGACCATGCACTTGGTCGCCTGGCGGATCTGCGCACTGAACCTCCTCGGACGCTGGGACGAAGCCCTGACCATGGGGGAGCGGGCTCGCCAGCTCTGGATCGAGTCGGGGCGGATCTCGGCCGGATACGCTGTCCGTGGATTCATGGCGGTCATCGACATCGCCCGCGCCCGGCAGGATCCCCAGCTGCTCGAAGACAACCGGGCGATCATCGATGAGATCGTTGTCCCGTTCCCGGCGGACAGCCACTTCAAACGGCTTGCCGCGTGGAGCGCAGGGGATCTGGATACCGTGAGCCGAGACCTGGCGAAATATCCCACCGGCGCCTTCGCGCCGCCCGAACGCGCCGAGCGTGCCATCAATCTGTGCCTCGACCAGGGGCGGCTGCCGGACAGGGAGGTCCTGCTCCGAATCGTGGAATTCGCGCAAGCCCATGAGTACCGGCTCCTCGAAGCCCAGGCCCGCCGCGGCCTCGGACTCATCGATCACGACGAGGGGCAGTTCGCCCGCGCGTTGATTTTGCTGGAGGCGTGCGGCGCCGTGCCGGGCGTCGCCAGAGTCAAAGCCGAGCACGCGCTGCTCACGCGTAATCGCGAGTCCTTTGAGAAGGCGCTGGACGTGCTCGAGCACCTCGGCGACCTGGACCAGCTCCAGCGGTACGAAACCATTCCGGTCGGGTGAGCGTGGCCCATCCAGACACCATTGCCGTGCACGCCGGAGAGCCACCCTCGGACGGGCAGGACCCGCCGGTCACGCCGCCGATCACGCTGAGCTCGGCGGCGGGGTACCCCGACCTGGAAACCATCGAGGCCGCCATGGTGGCCCACCGCGGCTACGGCCGCTGGGGCACCGATAACCACCGCCAGCTCGAGGCCGCCGTCGCCGCCCTGGAATCGTTCGAGGTCGGCGGCAAGGTCGAGGCCCTGGCGGTGGCCTCGGGCATGGCGGCCATCGGCATCGCCATCCTGACCGAAGCGAATGCGGGCGACCACGTGGTGGCGGCGAACGACTGCTACGGGACGACCCTGACTTTCTTGCGCGACGACCTGCCCAGGTTTGGCATCACGGCGAGCTTCGTCGACGTCCAGGACCTGGAGCAGGTGCGCAGCGCCATGACGGAGCGAACCCGGGTGGTCATCTGCGAGATCTGCACCAATCCCCTGATCCGCGTCCCCGACCTGCAGGGGCTGGCGTCGGTGGTCCACCAGGCGGGCGCGCTTCTTGTGGCGGACAACACCATCCCCACCCCGGCGCTGTTTCGCCCCTTCGGCGCTGGGGCTGACGTCGTGGTTCACAGCGCCACCAAGAACCTGAGTGGCCACGCCGATGTGATTGGCGGGATTGTCCTCGGCCGGCCGGCCTGGATCGAGGGGGCCCGGGCGCTGGTGCGGACCTTCGGACCAAGCCTGGGTGCATTCGATGCCTGGCTGACCCTGCGCGGTATCAGGACGCTTGCGGTCCGGATGGAACGGCACGCATCAAATGCGCTCGCGCTTGCCGGTTTCCTGGAGCGCCACGCCGCCGTCCAGCGGGTCCACTATCCGATGCTGGAGAGCAGCCCTTTCTACGAGCGGACGCGCCGGATGATGCCGTCCGGGGCCGGGGCCCTGCTTTCATTCGAGCTCCGGGGCGGGCGGCCGGCCGTCGACCGGCTGGTCAAGCGGCTCAAGCTGATCAGGTTGATGCCCAGCCTGGGCAACGTGAGCACGACCATCAGCTACCCGGTCGCGACCTCACATCGCGGGCTTGCGCCGGACGAGCTTCTCCGCGCCGGGATCACGCCCGGTCTGGTCCGTTGCTCGGCCGGCCTGGAGCGGATCGATGACCTGGTCTCCGACCTGGAGGCCGCGCTCTGAGCAAGTACGCCAGGCCGGGGTGGATCGTGGCTCACCTTTACAATCCGCTGCTGCTCCGCTTCAGGCGAGCACCAGGCCTGGCCGTGCGCGGCCGCCAGAGCGGAGAGTGGCACGTGGTCCCGGTCTGGCCGCTCGAGCTCGAGGGCGAGCGGTACCTGGTGGCGCCCCGCGGGGAAACCCACTGGGTCCGCAACCTCCGGGTGACGGGTGAGGGCGAGCTCCGCTGGGGCTCGCGGGCCGAGCCCTTCACGGCGACCGAGATCCCGCCGGGTCATCGGGGCAGGTTCGTGGACGCCTATCTGCGCGCGTATGGCAAGCGTTATGGCGGCTACGTCGGCAGGGAGTTCGCCGAGATGCCTGATCCGGCGGACCATCCCGTCTTCCGGATCAGCAGCAAGACCTGACTCGAATTTCCGGCTAACGAAAACGGGTCGATAGAATCATTGGTCTATGCCCGATCGAGCTCTCTCCGTCGTGGAGAACCTTCCCGACCAGTCGATCCTGCAGCGGATCGGAAACACGCCGCTGATCCGGATCCGCCACCTGGAGAAGGAGTTCCGGCACGTCACCTTCTACGCCAAGGCCGAATGGTTCAACCCGGGCGGCTCGGTCAAGGACCGGCCGGCGCTTCGGATGATCGAGGAGGCCGAGCGGACCGGCGAGCTGACGGTGGAGAAGATAATCCTGGATTCCACCTCGGGCAACACCGGGATCGCGTACGCGCTGATCGGCGCCGCCAAGGGCTATCGGGTCAAGCTGGTGATGCCGGAGAACGTCAACGAGGAACGCCGCGAAATCGTCAAGGCGTTCGGTGCGGAGGTGATCTTCACCCCGGCGCTCGAGGGCTCTGACGGGGCGATCCGCGAAGCGCGGCGCCTGCACCTCGAGTCTCCCGGTGTTTACTTCATGCCCGACCAGTACAACAACCCCTTCAACTGGCGCGCCCATTTCGACGGGACCGGCCCCGAGATCCTCGACCAGACGCACGGCGAGGTGAGCCACTTCGTCGCCGGCATGGGCACCAGCGGCACCCTGATGGGAGCCGGGCGGTTCCTCAAGCGGCACAATCGCGAGATCCGGGTGATCGCGGCCGAGCCCGACGACGCCCTTCACGGACTCGAGGGGCTCAAGCACATGGCCAGCTCCATCGTCCCCGGGATCTACGACCCGAGCGTGCACGACGAGAAGGTGAGTGTGCCGACCGAGGCCGCCTATGAGCTGGCGCATGACCTCGCCCGCTCCGAGGGTCTGCTGGTGGGCAACTCTTCGGGCGCGGCTGTCTATGCCGCCCGGCAGGTGGCGCGGGAGATCTCGGAAGGCGTGGTCGTCATGGTGTTTCCGGACGGCGGCGACCGCTACCTGAGCTCGGGCCTCTACCGCCGCAAGTAGGGCTTGGCGGGGACGGCGCGCGCGTGAGCCTGCACATCCCGCAGACCGTCATGGCTGCGGTGCGTTCCCACCTGGAGGCGGGCTATCCCAACGAGGCCTGCGGCGCCCTGGTCGGCCGCTCGCAGGACGAGGACTACCGGGTGGTCGAGTTCCACCCCATGCGCAACACGGTGGCCGACCGGCCCTGGGACCGCTACACCCTCGATCCGCTGGAGCAGCTGCGCGTTCAGAAGGATGCGGAGTCCCGAGGCCTGGAGATCATTGGCTTCGTCCACAGCCACCCCGACCACCCGCCGGTTCCCTCGGTGTTCGACACCGAGCATGCCTGGCCTTTCTACAGCTACGTGGTGGCTTCGGTCAGCCGCGGCAGCCTGATAGAGGCGCGGTCATGGCGGCTGGACGAGGCAGCCCATCAATTTCGGGAGCAGCCGCTGGACAGGGACTGAACGTGGGTCAGGCGACGCCCTGGTTCTCGGTTCGAGCCCGGGCGGCAGCCGGGGTCGTCCCGCGACGGCTGGTCAGGAACACCCCGGAGAGGATGATCAGCATCCCGGCCAGCATCGGAAGCGTGACCGACTCGTGCAGGATGCTGACCCCCCAGATCAGGGCGGTCACAGGCAGCAGAAAGGTGACGGTCGTGGCCCGGGTCGCGCCCAGCGTATTGAGCATGTAGTAGTAGAGGAGATAGGCAACCCCCGACCCGAAGATCCCTAACGCCAGGACCGACGCCAGGGAGGCGAGGTGGAGGTGGGTGGTCGCGAGCGATGGAACCGCCAGCGGCAGGCTCAGAGCGCTGGCCGTCGCCAGCTGCCAGAATCCTGCCAGCACCGGGCTCACACCGCGCAGCCTTCGCCGCTGAAAAAGCGCCGCCACCGAGTAGCTCGCCGCCGCGCCGATCACGGCCAGCGTTCCCAGCGTGGTCACCCGCAGCGGCTGGCCGTAGAGCTGGGGCGCGAGCAGCACCACCGTGCCCGCCAGGCCGATGGCGACCCCCAAATAATTGAGCGGGCTCGGGCGTTCGGCCGGCGTCACCCAGTAGGCGAAGATCGCCGTCCACAGCGGGGTGGTGGCGTTGATGATGCTGGCCAGTGCGCTGCTGATGTAGAGCTCGCCGAAGGCAAAGCCGGCCCAGGGGAGCAGGCTGCCGAACACGCCCATCACCAGGTACGTGGGCAGCCGCCTGCCGGTGCCGGCAGGAACTGGGCTCTTGCGGGTGGCGGCGAATACCAGCCCGAGCGTGAGCAAGCCGCTCATCGAGCGAGTCAGCACCAGCATGGCGGCGCTCATGTCCTCGTCCGCGACTTTGATGAAGAGAAACGAGGCGCCCCAGATCAGCGCCAGCAGGCCGAGCGCCAGGTAGGGGAGGAGCAGCGACCCGGGCTGAGGCCGGCGCATCAACCCTCGTTGGGGACCGGGGCGCGGTGTCGGGCCAGGAAATATTCCGGCACCGAGTTCATGGGCGGCCTTTCCTGGTCTTCGATCTCCTTCTGTTCGATCCAGTAGCGCTCGTCCTCATAGTGGATCAGCTTCATCGTCTTGTTCACCTCTTCCACCAGGTGGATCCGGTGGCGGTCACCGAGGTGCTTGAGGCCGACCTGGATGATGGCGAACGCCATCTTGGATAGGTCGAACAGGGTCTGGTTGCGGTGGACCCGCATCCCCAGGTCGACCTGCGCGATGGAGCGCAGGCCGTATGCCTCGGAGATGGCAAGCAACAGGCCGAGCTCCACGCCGTACCCGGTAAAGAAGGGCACGCTCTCCAGCACGCTGCGCCGTCCCGCATACTCGCCCGAGAGCGGCTGTACCAGGCCGGATAGCTCCGGGAAAAAGAGATTTAACAGCGGCCGGGCGGCGAGCTCGGTGACCCGGCCACCGCCCTGCGCCATCAGCTCCGCCCCGTACTTCAATGGCCGCCGGTAAAACCCCTTGACGTAGTGAATCTGCGGGTCGGTCAGCAGCGGCCCCAGCAACCCGTAGACGAACTTGGGGGCGATGTTGCTGATATCCGTGTCGACCCAGCAAATCAGATCGCCCTTGAGCATGTACAGGCTCTTCCAGAGCGCCTCGCCCTTGCCCTGGAAGGCGCCGTAGCGAGCCAGGATGTCGCCGTGCTGGACCACGGTCACCCCGGCGCGCTCGGCGATCGAGCCGGTCCGGTCCGAGGATCCAGAATCGATCACCACGATCTCGTCGAGCAAGGGGATCCGGTCCATCAGGGCGTTTTTGAAGGTGCGAACGACCTTGCCAATGGTGGCCTGCTCGTTGAGGGTTGGAAGTCCAAGGCTGATCGTCACCCCCTGCCGCTGCTTGAGGTCAACCAGCCGGCGGAGGTCGGAGAACTCCTTGCTGTGGAAGGTGTTCTCGGCGAACCAGCGGTCGACCCGCTCGGCGGCCGCCGCCCGGCTCTCGACCCGGAAGGGTCGCTCCGGATCCGGGATGGCGGTCACCGGGCCGGCGGCTTTCACCACCATCACCCCGGCCGGCAACCGGCGAAGGAGCCGGGCGACCGGCGCCCCCAGGACCATCGGCCTGTGCATCAGGCTGAGCGTGGCGCCGAGCATGACCAGCTGGTGGTTTTGAGCTTCGCGAATGATCGCCTCCCGGACGGAGGCGCTGAACACGGTGAGCTTGCGGACGGGCACGTCGACTCGGGCGGAGAGTTTGAGGAATGCGGCTTCCTCCCGCTCCCTGGACTCGGCGGAGATGCGCGGGCTGAACACGTGGAGGACGCAGAGCGCGGCGCCGGTCGCCTTGCAGACGCTGCTGGCCAGCCGAAGCGCCAGCTCCGCGTTCGGTCCGCCGCGCACCGGTACCAGCACGCTGCGGATCTCGGCCTGGTCGGGTCGGACCAGGGCGACGTCGCACGGCGGGTCGACCAGCAGGTCCTCGACGGCGTGAGGCCAGAGCCCGTTGCGCTCGCTCCGGCCGGCACCCGCCTCGAGCGCCAGCAGGTTGGTGTCAGTCTCGAAAACCGCCTCTCGGATTCCCTGCGCCGCCACGTGCGCGATTCGCACCTGGCCCCGCAGCTCACCAGGACCCCGCTCCGCCACCCGCGCGATTCGAGAGAGGAGCGCTCGGTAGGCGCGCGCCACCTCCACGCCCTCGCTAAGGGGTCGCTCGGGCGCCATCTCGATCACACCTAGCAGTGTGCCGCGCGAGTCTTCGGCGTTGAGAAAGGGCGCCATCGCAGCCAGCAGCGGCGCGCTGCGCGCCGGGTTGGTGGTTGGGATCAGTATCCGGTAGTGGCTCACGGCGCCTCGCTCAGGAGCGGCTCCAGCTGCTCACGGATGATCCGGTCCCAGGAATATTCGCGCAGCACCCGCCTTCGCAGCCCGGTGCCCGGGTCAGCGAGCGCTTCGAGCACGGCATCGGAGAAGGCCTTTGCTCCGGACTCGACCGGGACATATCGAACGCCCTCCGAAGCGATCTCCCGAAAGGCGGGAAGGTCGGTGCAGACGACGGGCACCCGGTAAAGGGCAGCCTCCGCCAGGGGAAGACCGAAGCCCTCGCCGCTGCTCGGCAGGGTGACCACGTCACTGAGCATGTACAGGTCATACAGCGTCTGGGCATCGATGGGATAGTCGGCTGAGGCTGCCCGCCCGGTCTCCTCGAAGAGAAAGGTGACCTCTTCCTCGAGACCGAGACGCCGCCGCAGCTCGCGGAGCTCGCCGACGTAGTCCAGGGCCCGCGGGTTGTGCGGCCCGGGCGGTCCGGTGATGAGCAGCCGTACCCGGCGGCCGGATGCGCGGACGGCGGCGGCCGCCTCGATCGCCCACTCCAGGTTCTTACGCTTGGTGATTCGCACCGGCGCCAGCAGCAGGGCATCGACCCGGTCGAGTCCAAGCCGGTCGCTCAGGTCGCGGGTCGCGGGTCCCAGGCGGAGGACGCCGGCCGCGTCGATCCCGTTGGGGATGACCAGCGCGCTCTCTGCCGGAGCGCCGCTCAGCTGGAGCCATTGCTGGCGCCGCTGCTCCGAGACGCAAACGGTGCGGATCTTCGGGTTGTACTGCTTGAGCAGCGACCAGGGCGGATTTGGCTGCAGGAGCGGCAGGTAGAGCGGATTCGCCCAGCTCAGGTCGTGGCACCAGGAGACGATTCGCGGGCCGCCCTCGCCTGCCGCCGTCCACAACGCCGCCGTCAGGGAGAGGTTGAAATGGAGGGTGAGGGCGTTGTGCACGATCAGTACGTCCAGGCTGCGCAGTTGTGGCTTCAGTCGCTCGAGCGTCAGGGAGTCACTTGACTGCTCGCGTTTGGAGTCGAGGTCGGGGATGATCACCAGCTGGACATTCGTCGGAGAGGGGAGGGGGCCGCCACGTCCGGCCAGGATGGTCACCGGATAGCCGAGGGCGCTCAGGCGGGTGGCCTGCTCGTAGAGCACGGTCTCGACGCCGCCGATCACGGGCGGACACGTGTAGTGCAGCAGCCCGACCCGCGGGCGCATCCTTACTGGATGACCGGTGGTTCGTCGATGATGACGGCCAGGTCGTCAGGTTTTTCGATCACATCCACGTCCGGGCGGCCACCGTTGTACGAGACCTTGAAGGAAAGCCGGCCGGTCCCGATTCGCATCCCGCGGACCTCGACGTTTTTCACCATGTGAAAGGGGATCGGGTTGAGATAGACTCGGCCCGCCGTTGCGTCCGGCACGATCCCGAGCGCCGTCTGCATCAGGTGAAAGGCGGCGCCCGCTCCCCAGGCCTGCGGGTTGCAGGAGACCAGGTACTGTGCCGGTCCGGTGTTGTAGAGCATGTCGCGCTTGAACCCGCAGAACAGCTCCGGCAAACGGTAGTCGGGCATCCGGATACCGGCCTCCATGATGCCCTCGATCACCCTGGCGGCATCGTCGGCGCGCCGGTAGCGCCGCAGTCCGGCGGCCGCGATCGAGTTGTCGTGCGGCCAGACGGTGCCGTTGTGATAGCTCATCGGGTTGTAGTGGGGTGACGAGCTGGCCAGGGTGCGAATGCCCCAGCCTGAGAAGAGGTCCGGCGAGAGAAGCCTTTCGCTGACCAGCTCCGCTCGCTCGGGGTCACAGATCCCCGCCCACAGGCAATGACCGGGGTTGGAGGTGATCGAGGGAATCGGCACCTTGCGGCTGTCCAGCGCCTGCGCGTAGAACTGCTCGGAGTCCATCCAGAACTTGGCCTCGAACCGCCGCCGGAGCTCGGCCGCCTCCCGGCCCAGCTTGGCTGCCATGGCCGGTTGGTCCAGCCGTTCGAACAGCCGGCAGAGTCCGATCTTGGCCTGATAGACGTACCCCTGCACCTCGACCAGGGCCGCCGGCAGGTCGACCATCCGGCCGTCCGGGTAGAGCAGCGAATCCGAGGAGTCCTTCCATCCCTGGTTGCGCACGCCACCCCGGGCTCGCTCGCGGTATTCGACGAATCCGTCCTGGTCGAGGTCGCCGAAGCGGTCGATCCACTGGAGGGCATCGAGCAGCGCCGGCAGCATTTCGACAAAGAAGTCGCGGTCGTTGAGCCAGTCCATCATCTCAACGGCGCAGACCAGGAAGAGCGGGGTGCTGTCGACCGAGCCGTAGTAGGGGGTGTGGGGAATCTGCTTGAGGTTGGCCAGCTCCCCGAAGCGGATCTCGTGCAGGACCTTGCCGGGTTCTTCCTCGCGCTGCGGGTCCTGCTGGCGCCCCTGGTGCTCGGCCAGGTAGCGCAGGGTTCCCCGGGCGATCTCGGGGTTGATCATCAGGGTCTGGATGGACGACACCAGCGCGTCGCGGCCGAATGGAACGCTGTACCAGGGAAGTCCGGCCATGGGCAGCAGGCCGGTGTCGAATTCCTCGACCAGGACGCGCAGGTCCATCTGGCTCCGCCGGATCAGACCTCGGTCGAGGAAGGCGTTATCGGTCCGGGTCGTGGTCGTCTGGCTGTTCCAGCGCCGGTACGAGGTCTGAAGCGCCGTCAACGCGTCGTCGTACAGATACTCGAGGGCCGGATCGTCGGTACCGAGTCCGGGAATGATGTCGATCAGCAGGATGATGGTTTCCTTCGACTCGAGGTGGATGTCGTAGAAGACCCTGTTGCCATGCCGGCGGGATGGCTGCCGGTGGAGGAAGACCTCGGTCCGGCGTTTGACGCCGTCGAGCCCGACGTAGCTGAGGGTGATCCCCTGCTCGTTCTCCTCCACAGGGCGCTGCTGTCCGAAGAACTCGAGCTGATGACCGGACAGCGAGCCGGCGTTGGCGCGGACGTTGAAGATGTCACCGAAGTCCGCCTCGACCAGGAGCGAGCACTCGATGTCGACCGCATCCCGGCCGCAATTCTGGACGCCGATCCGCTCGTGCAGGCCGCCGTAGACGAAGCGGCTGCGCCGGATGCTCAGGCTCTGCTGCGGAATCCGGCGCTTGCCTTCGTCCATGATCAGCACCGGGTTTACCATCTGGAATGTGGCCACGTAGCTCTCGTCGACGGACGACGAGAGCAGGATCGGTTGCAGGCCGTTCAGCCGAAATTCGTAGGCTGAGAGGAAACGGGTATCGGAATAGTAGAGCCCGAGTCCTTTGAGATTCCCGGCCGGGATGTCTCCCATCTCATCGGACACGACCATGATGCGATTTTCTTTGAGGACAATCCGGCCTTCTGGCACAGCGTCTAAGTATAGGGGCGTACTTTTCGAATACAGTCAAAGCCAGTGGTCAATCACCTGACATTCCTCTCGAGCACGCCGGCATAGCCATGGCGCTGCCACTGGTGGCCATCGTCGGCCGTCCCAACGTCGGTAAATCAGCCCTCTTCAACCGCATCCTGGGTGAGCGTCGCGCCATCGTCGACCCGATGGCCGGGCTGACCCGTGACCGCCTCTATGCCGAGGCGGACTGGCGAGGCCGCCGCTTCACCATCGTGGACACGGCGGGACTGGTCCTGGGGAAGGAGCGCGACGAGGTTCCGGCACAGCGCGAGCTACGCCGCCGGATGGAAGAGCAGACGGGCCTGGCCATCGAAGAGGCGGACAGCATCCTGTTCGTGGTCGACGTCCGCGAGGGGCTTACTCCGATCGACCGCGACATCGCGGACCTGCTGCGCCGGTCCCGAACCCCGGTGCTGCTGGTCGCCAACAAGGTGGATGGCCGCGGGCGCGAGCACCTGGCGGCGGAGTTCTACGAGCTCGGGCTGGGTGACCCGCTCCCGATGTCGGCCATCCATGGCACCGGCGGCGGCGAGCTGCTCGACGCGCTGGTTGAAGGGTTGCCCGACTCAGGGCCCGAGCCCGAGGACGATACCCTGGCGGGGCGGATCGCCATCCTGGGCCGCCCCAATGTGGGCAAGTCCTCCTTGGTCAATGCGCTGCTGGGCGATGAGCGCACCCTGGTGACTGCCGTCCCCGGCACCACGCGTGACCCGATCGACACCTCGCTCCAGGTTGATGGGAAACGTGTGGTCCTGGTCGACACCGCCGGCATCCGCCGTCCCGGCCTGACCAGAGGGGTGGAGCAGTATTCCCTGCTCCGCGGCCTGCGTGCGATGGAACGCTCGGATGTGGCCATGCTGGTGATGGACGCGCGGGACGGGATCACGGCGCAGGACCGCCACATCGCGGGCTACGTGGTGGAGGCGGGACGAGGGATCGTCCTGGTCCTGAACAAGTGGGACCTGCTGACCGCGGAGGAGAAGGAGGAGAAGGTGTGGCGAAAGCGGTTGCGCGATGCCTTCGACTTCGCCGCCTGGGCCCCGGTCGCCTACGTGTCAGCGAAGACCGGCCAGCGGGTGACCCAACCCCTGGAGGTTGCCCTCGAGGTGGTGGAGGAGCGGCGCCGCCGGGTAGCGACGCCCGAGCTGAACCGATGGCTGCGCAGCGTCCTGGCCGCCCGCGAGATCCCCACCCGCAAGGGCAAGCGGCTGAACGTGCTCTTCGTGACCCAGGCAGAGTCGACGACGCCGACGTTCGTGTTCTTCGTCAACGACCCCGAGCTGGTCCACTTCTCGTACCGGCGCTTCCTGGAGTCGCAGCTGCGAAAGCAGTTTGGATTTCGGGGAACACCCGTGCGCCTGGTGTTTCGTCGCCGCGGGGCGGAGCGATTAGAATAGGTCGCGCGTCGGGGAGTGGCGCAGCCTGGTAGCGCACTTGAATGGGGTTCAAGGGGTCGCAGGTTCAAATCCTGTCTCCCCGACCAGCAGTAACCAGCTAACCGGATCACCTAAACGGCTGAGTCCTCTCCCGGGGTTTCAGCCGTTCGATGGTGCAGGACAGGTGGCAGTAGCCGCCGGTCGTCTGCCGCGTGGTCGGGAGGCCGCAGAAGATACAAGGCTTCTTTCGCGTAAACAGGTTCAGGAACGCGGCGACGCCGGCGAATTTAAGCTCCCCGAATTGGTCCGGCCTGATCAGCTTGGGGCTCATTTCCTCACCACCCTAAACGAGAATCGGTTGCCGAGCAAGCGGATCACGCGAAGAACCGCCGCGAGCGCGAGCAGGAGGCCGAGCGCCCTGAGCGGCCAGGCGAAGTCGAAGGGCGCTTCCTGGCTTCGGCCCCGGGGGCGATTCCCCGGTAGATGGTCGCGCCCAAGGCGCGCACGTCGCTGCGGCCGAAAAGGCTTCCTGGACTACTCCCGAGCCGGCCGGTCGCCGCTCGGGCCTCCGTGCGGTCGCTGGCGCCGGCCCTGACTTCAAAGCAAAAGCCGACCTGGACAACCCAGGCCGGCTTCTTTTTTCAGGCTGGCCAGGTCTACTTCAGGAGGCGTCCCGAGCGGCGAAAGGGTCTGACATACGGGATCGAGGGCCCAATTCAGATAGCGCGATTCCTGCCT
>VBDY01000130.1 GCA_005882775.1 Chloroflexota bacterium
GCGCTGTCCTGCGTGGTAATCGTGCGCCTGCCCTTTCGCGTCCCCACGGATCCGCAGCAGCTGGCGCGGAGCGCGGGCCTGATGGATCCGTTCGCGGAGCTCGTGCTTCCCGAAGCCGTGCTCCGCCTGAAACAGGGGTTCGGCCGGCTGATCCGGCGGCAGACGGACAGAGGCGCGGTGGTCCTCCTCGATCACCGAGTAGCCAACCGCACCTACGGGCGCGCCTTCCTCGATGCCCTGCCCCGGGCCGCCGTGCACATCGGGCGCTCAGAGGAGGTAGCGCCCGCCATCGGCCAGTGGCTGCGGCCCGGGGCGTCGCCCCCCGCAGGTGGCGCGGGACGTGCCACACCTGCGTCTGAGACGTTTTCCGCGTGAACCCCCAGCAGCTGCAGGTCGGCCTGGCGCAGATGGACTGCACCCTGGGCGACCGCCAGGCCAACCTGGAGCGGCACCAGCGCTGGGTTGAGAAGGCTCGCCAGGCCGGCGTTCAACTACTGGTATTCCCTGAGCTGAGCCTGACCGGCTACTTCCTCAAAGACCTGGTTCCGGAAATCGCGATCACCCTCGAGGGTCCGCAGATGAAGGAGATCCTGGGGTTATCAAAGGACCTCGACCTGGTGGTGAGCGCGGTCATCGAGGAGCCCGACCACCGATATTTCAATGCCAGCCTCTACCTGAGCAACGGAGAGCTGGCACATTTGCACCGGAAGGTCTACCTGCCCACCTACGGGATGTTCGACGAGCAGCGCTACCTCGCTCCAGGCGACAGGTTCCGCAGCTTTAAGACGCCTTTTGGCCGGGCCGGGATCCTGATCTGCGAAGACATCTGGCACCTTTCCAGCGCCTACATCCTCAGCCTGGAAGGCGTCGACCTGATCATCTGTCCGTCGGCGAGCCCGGGTCGAGGGGTCACCACCGACGAGCGGCTGGGCACGGCAGAGTCTTACAACCTGGTCTGCCGGACTTACGCGCAATTTCTGACAACCTTCTTTCTCTACTGCAACCGGGTCGGCTACGAGGATGGAGCCAATTTCTGGGGCGGCTCGATGGTGATCGCTCCCAACGGTGACATCGTCGCCCAGGAGGAGGACGCGGACGAGGCACTGGTCACCGCCACCCTGGAGCTGGGCGAGGTGCGCCGGCAACGCCTGGCCAACCCGCTGCTGCGCGACGAGCGCGTGGAATTGACCATCAATGAGCTCCGCCGGGTCTGGCATGAGCGAACCCGCAAGCCCTACTGAACCGATCTTCCAGCCGCTGGCCATCAATGGCCCGCTCGTCCGTCAAATCCTGGTCCGTTTCCTGCAGAACGAGGTGCGTAAGGTCGGCTTCGAGAAGGTGGTGCTTGGGCTGAGCGGCGGGGTGGACTCGAGCCTGGTGGCCACCCTGGCGGCGGAGGCGCTGGGTCCGAGCAACGTCAGGGCGCTGATCATGCCCTACCGGGGCAGCGACCCCAAGAGCCGGAGGGATGCTCTCCAGGTTGCCGGCCAGCTCGGCATTGATTACCTCGAGGTGGACATCAGCCCCCAGATCGACGCCTACTTCAGCCGGTTCGCGGACGCCGACCAGAAGCGGCGTGGCAACAAGATGGCCAGGGAGCGGATGTCGATCCTGTATGACCAGTCCTGGGCCTGGCGCGCCCTGGTCCTGGGGACGAGCAACAAAACCGAGCTCCTACTCGGATACGGAACCATCTACGGTGACCTTGCCAGCGCCATCAATCCACTCGGCGACCTGTACAAGACGCAGGTCTGGCAGCTCGCGGACGTGGTCGGCGTTCCCACCGACATCGTCAAAAAGGCGCCCTCTGCCGACCTCTGGGCCGGCCAGACCGACGAGGTCGAGCTGGGCTTCCAGTACCGGGTGGTCGACCAGCTCCTCTACCACCTGATCGACCGCCGCTACACCGTCGCCGAGGTGGAGCAGCTGGGCTTTCAGCGTGCGTTCATCGAGGACGTGCTCCGGCGGGTAAGGGACAACCAGTACAAGCGGCGCCTCCCGGTGATCGCAAAGCTTTCCTCACGCACCATCGACCGCGACTTCCGCTACCCGCGCGACTGGGGCCATTGAGCTGCAGCCACTGATCGCGACCGACCGCATCGCTGCCTTCGCCTACTACGCGGCGGTCCTGGGCTGGTTTCTCAGCGAGCTCGTCATCAGCTACCGCTACCACGGGGCTTCAGGGTCGACGCCCAGGGATCGCGGCTCGAGGTTCGTAGTCTCCGGCGGAATCGCGCTCGGGATCTGGAGCGCGTTCGCGACCGCCTACGCAGCTCCTCTGGCTGCCATCGGTTGGCACCGGGACGCACTGCTGGCGGCGGGTATCGTGCTGATGGCCACAGGGATCGGGCTCCGCTTCTACGCCGTCCACACGCTGGGCCGGTATTTCACCCTTACGGTGAGGACCCACCAGGGCCAGCGAGTGATCGAGGCAGGTCCATACCGGCTGGTTCGCCATCCCTCCTACAGCGCCATCCTGCTGACATTTGGTGGGATGTGTCTGGCTCTTGCCAACTGGCTGACCTTGCTGACGATCGTATTCCCGGCGATCGCGATCGCCTACCGGATCCGGGTGGAAGAGGCCGTCTTGCTGGACGCGCTGGGCGACGACTACCGTCGCTACATGGGCCATACCAAGCGACTCGTACCGTATGTCGTCTGACCGATGGGCACCCTTTACCTGGTGGCGACACCGATCGGCAACCTGGAGGACATCACGCTGCGAGCGGTGCACGTGCTGGAGTCGGTGCCGCTGGTGGCCGCCGAGGACACCCGGCACACGCAGAAGCTGCTCACCCATTTCGGCCTGCGTACTCCGATGATCAGCCTGCACGCCCACAACGAGGGACGCCAGCTGGAGTCCATCCTGCAGCGCCTCGCCCGGCACGACATGGCGCTGGTCTCAGATGCCGGCACACCGGCACTCTCGGACCCGGGTGTCCGGCTGGTCAGCGCGGCGGTGGCAAAGGGATATCCGGTGGTTCCCATCCCCGGTCCCTCCGCCGTGCTGGCGGCGGTGGTCGCTTCCGGCCTGCCCACCAACCAGTTCACGTTCCTGGGCTTCTTGCCGCGCCGCAAGGGAGAGCTGGAGCGGCTCCTGCGCGAGGCCGGCGCCGAACGTCGCACCTTTGTCTTCTTCGAGTCGCCGCATAGAATCCAAAAGACAATGGCTATAATGGCTGCCACCCTCGGCCCCCGCTCGCTGGTGGTGGCGCGGGAGATCACCAAAGTCCACGAAGAATTTCTGCGTGGGACGCCGGCGACCCTCCTGGAGCATTTCGAGAAGGCTCCACCCCGTGGCGAGTTGACGGTCGTGGTTGCCGGCAGCGACTGGAGATCTCCGAATGGCTAAGTTTTACGTCACGACCGCGATCGTCTACGTGAATGCCCCCCCTCACCTCGGCTATATCTACGAGCTGGTGGGGACCGACGTGCTCGCCCGCTATCACCGCCTGGTCGGTGACGACACCTTCTTTTTGACCGGGACCGACGAACATTCCCAGAACGTGGAACGCCAGGCACGAGAGAAGGGGCAGGACACCCGCGCCTACACCGACCGGATGGCCGAGGTCTACCGGGAGATCGAGGCCAGCTTCAGCATCTCGTACGACCGGTTCATACGGACCGAGGACGCGGACCACGTTCGGGGGGTCCAGACGCTGCTCGCAAAGATCCAGGCCAGGGGCGACATCTACGAAGGCAGCTACGAGGGCTGGTACTGCGTGGCGTCGGAGCAGTTCTTTCAGGAGAGCGAGCTGATCAACGGCTACTGTCCTTACCACCCGACCATCAAAGCGGTCTGGCTCAAGGAGAAGAATTACTTCTTCGCCCTGGCTCGCTACCAGGAACGCCTTCAGGTGCACATCGACAAGCATCCCGAGTTCATTCAGCCGGAGAGCCGGCGCAACGAGGTGCTGGGCTGGCTTAAGGCCGGGTTGCAGGATTTCAGCATCTCGCGCTCGACGGTCAAGTGGGGGATACCGTTTCCGGGCGATCCCGGACAGGTCGTGTACGTCTGGGGAGACGCCCTGGTGAACTACATCACCGGCGTCGGCTACGGCACGGACGAGGCCATGTTCAAGCGCTGGTGGCCGGCGGACCTACACGTCATCGGTAAGGACATCACCCGGTTCCACGCCCTCTACTGGCCGGCCATGCTGTTGTCGGCGGGGGTTTCTTTGCCCCGGCGGATCTGGGCCCACGGGTTCATGACCGTGCGGGGTGAGCGGATGAGCAAGAGCGCCGGGAACTTCCTGGACCCGCTCGAAGCCCGGGACCGGTTTGGTGCGGACGCTGTTCGGTACCTGATCATGCGAGAGCTGCCCTTCGACCGGGACGGCGATACCAGCTGGGAGACCATGACCGACCGGTTCAACGCCGACCTGGCGAACGACCTCGGAAACTTCGTGTATCGAAGCCTGTCGATGCTCCAGCGGTACTTCGACGGTAAGGTGCCGGCACCGGACGGTGACACCATCCCGCTCGACAAAAAGCTCCGGACTGCGTTTGAACAGGCCGTCCGGGACCTGGAGCGTCACCTCAAAGCCGTCGACTTCACCGGCAG
Organism: Chloroflexota bacterium; assembly: GCA_005882775.1. Classification (GTDB taxonomy): domain Bacteria; phylum Chloroflexota; class Dormibacteria; order CF-121; family CF-121; genus VBDY01. The sequence goes on from VBDY01000130.1 coordinate 4,565, forward strand.
CCTGGAATCGACCTGGCAGGCGATCAATCGCGGTAACAAGTACATCGAGGAAAGCGCCCCCTGGGTGCTCGCCAAGCAGTCCGACCAGCGCAAGCGGCTGCAGACGGTCATGTACAACCTGGTCGAGGCCATTCGCCTCACCTGCTACCTGATCGCCCCCTTCATGCCTGAAACATCTCAGCGGATCGCGAGCCAGGTGAAAGCCGACCTCAAGGCACCCTGGGCTACCGCCCGCGAGTGGGGGAGGGTAGCGCCGCGAACGCAGACCACGCTGGGGGGAGTGCTCTTCCCCCGGATCGAGAAGAAGCCGGAGCTGGTCGGCTGATCGACTCACACGCGCATCTTCTGCATCTGAAAGCACCGCTCAATCCGGAAATCGCTCTGGAGGAGGCTCGGGCAGCGGGCGTCGAGGCGGTTGTCAACATCGGCAACGATCCGGGCGACAACCAGGCCGGGATCGATCTCACCGAGCGGATCGCCGGACTGCGGACGACCGTCGGCTGGCATCCCCACGTCGCCTCTGAGCCCATGACGGCCGAGCAGCGGCGCGAGCTCCGGCGGCAGGTCGCACATGCGAACGTGGTGGCAGTGGGAGAGATCGGCCTCGACTACCACTTCACCGACTATCACCGGGTGCCGGCTAAGGAGCAGGCCAGGGCCTTCCGTGACATGCTGGCGCTGAGCCAGGAGGTGGGCAAGCCGGTAGTCCTCCACACGCGGGAGGCGTTTGCCGACCTGCTCGCCATCCTTGATGAGTTTCCGGGTACGTCCGGCGTCTTTCATTGCTTCAGCGGGAACGCCGCGATCGCGACCGAAGCCCTGGCGCGCGGATTCCTGATATCGTTCGCCGCGACCGTAACCTATCCCAACTCCCACCAGGTGGTGGGGGCCGCCGGTACCGTGCCCCTGGACCGGATGCTGGTGGAGACCGACTCGCCCTTCCTGCCGCCGCAGAGCCGGCGCGGCAAACCAAACGCCCCGGCGTTCCTGCCCGAGACCGTCGCCTTCATCGCCGGCCTGCAGGGAACCTCACCCGAGGCGGTAGCCCAGGCAACCGCTGCCAATGCCGTCCAGCTATTTCACCTGCAGGCCGATCGCGAGTAAGGCTCTCGACCTTGCCTCCCCCGGCACCATCCGGGCCGTGGCTCGCAGGTTCGGTGTTCGGTTCGAGCGAAAGTGGGGTCAGACCTTTCTGGCTGACCGGGATTACCTGGACCGCCTGGTGAGTCAGCTCGAGCTGACGGCAAAGGACCGGGTGCTCGAGATCGGCCCGGGACTGGGCGTGCTCACGCGCGAGCTCGCGCAAAATACGTCCGCGGTGGCCGCCGTCGAAATCGATCCCGCGTGTGTGCGTGCGCTGGGGCTCACCCTCCGGGGCCTGAGCAGCGTCCGCATCATCGAGGGGGACATCCTCAAGCTGGCGCCCGGCGAGTTGATCGGCCCGCCATACCGGGTGGTGGGAAATATTCCCTACAACCTGACGGGCGCTCTGCTGGTGCAGCTGCTTGCCCAGGCCGCCGCCCCGGACCGGATTGACCTCTTGCTTCAGAGAGAGGTGGCTGAGCGCCTGGCTGCACCCCCCGGTGCCTGGAGCCTGGCCACCCTGGCGGTGCGGGTCTACGGGGAGCCCGAGCTGGAGCTCACGGTGCCCCCGGAAGCCTTCTACCCCACGCCCAAAGTCGCCTCTTCGCTCCTGCGCATCGTTCCCCAGGCGCAGCCGTCGATCCCGCGGGGCGACCTGAGCGACTTCTTCTCGATGGCCAGGGCCTTCTTCCAGGCTCGCCGCAAGCAGCTTCCGTTCGCATTGGCCCGGGGACTGGGCTTAACCGGGGCGGAGGCTAAGGAGCGGCTGCGCGTTATAGGCATCGACCCGGCCCGCCGGGCCGAAACCCTGACCCTTGACGAATGGAGGCGGTTGTTCGACAGTGAGCGTGGCAATTGGAAACCAGGCCGGAGCTCCTCGAGATCAGCTTGACCCAGGACTCCGGCTATGATGCAGGCGCCTTGAGGGATCCCCGCGAGATCATCCTCCCGCGCCCGCCGGGCTTTGGCACGGTTCTTGGCAGACGTGACTTCCGGCTGATCTGGTTCGCCCAGGTCTCCTCCCAGCTCGCCGACAAGTTCTTGATGTTCTCCCTCCTGGTTCTGACGTACACGGTTAGCCGTGCCAGCTCCCAGGGAGCCATCCTTTTCCTGGCATACACATTTCCCTCGGTCGTGCTCAGCTCTGTGGCCGGCGTCTACGCGGACCGGCACGACAAGAAGCGCTTGATGTTTTACACGAACGTCATCCGCGGGGGCCTGATTCTCCTGATTCCCCTGAGCCGCTTCAGCTCCTACTTCTCCCACGTGACCTGGCACCTGCTGGTGATCACCTTCCTGTTTGCCGCGGTCGGCCAGGTCTTTGCCCCCGCAGAGGCCGCCTCGATTCAGTTCATCGTCCGGTCGGAGGAGCTGATGACGGCCACCTCGGTCTTTACCAGCACCGTGATCGTGACCCTGCTGGTAGCGGTGCCGCTCTCGACCCTCGCCATCAAGTTCCTGGGTCCGGACTCGCCGTACTGGATCGCGGCCGGTCTCTTTCTGCTCGCCTCCTGGCTCATCTACCTTGTGCGCGCGAAGCTACGGGCACACAACCACGCGAATCACTCACGCGCTCCTGACTTCTTCTTCGAGCTGCGCGAAGGGCTTGGCATCATCGCCCGGCGGCCGCTGGTACGGTTTGCCGTGATCCAGCTGAGCCTGACGATCACGGTGGTCTTCTCGATCTTCGTGCTGGCCCCGCAGTACATGAGCACGGTGCTCAAGCTGCTGCCCACCGACGTCTACCTGTTCCTGGCCCCGGCCGTGATCGGCATGCTGGGGGCAGCCTTCTTCCTCGGCGAGTACGGGCGCCACTTCCGGCGCAGCCATCTACTGATAGGAGGCCTGGTCGCGGGTGGGGTCACCCTGGTGCTGATCGCCATTCTTCCAAACCTCCTCCGACAGTTCGCACCGGCGCTGATCAGCGTGTTCCCTGTGGTCTTCGGCTTCATCGGTGGGATCGAGTTCGGGGCTCTGTTCATCCCCGCCTTCACGGTCCTCCAGGAAAAGACGGAGGCGGAGATGCGAGGCCGGATCTTCGGAGCCATGTTTACGATCGTCAATGCCGCCGTGGCGCTCCCCATCCTGGTGGCCGGCGGCCTGGCTGACATCTTCGGGGTCACCGCGGTCATCGTCGGCATGGGATGTCTGATGGTGGCGACCGGCGCCATCTCCGCCCTCACCGGCCGGCGCAGTCCGCTCGGCCCGCCCGACCTGGCCAGTACCTAGCCAGAGCGCGGGCCGGCGTAGGCGGATCGCAGCGGTGCATGCGAGCATTGAGGCGTTCCTCCTAGGCGAAGGTATAATCCTGTGGTTCTACGGGCGCATAGCTCAGTTGGTACGAGCGCTTCCATGACAAGGAAGAGGTCACAGGTTCGACTCCTGTTGCGCCCAGTCCTCTCCGTCAAGGTTTGAGCCAGCTGACAAAACAAAGGGACCGGCTTCGCGCCGGTCCCTTTTTCTTTTGCGAGCCTGCGGTCGTTCGGTGTTAGGCCTTGATCACGGCGAAGGCCGCGCCGTGGGGGTCGGCAACCACGGCCATCCGGCCCTGCGGGATGTCGATCGGGCCCATCAGGACCTTGCCGCCCAACTCGCCCAACTTCTTGATCGTGGCGTCGGTGTCGCTGACCGTGAAGTAGGTCAGCCAGTGCGGCGGCACGTTCGGGGCAGGGTTCTCCTGACCGCCGCCGATGCTCTTACCCTTGAGCTTCCACTCGGTGTAGGAACCGCCCTGAGGCATTGCCTGGTCCGCTGCCTCCCAGCCGAATACCTTCTTATAGAAGGCCTTGGCCTTGTCGATCCCCTTGGTGTTGAGCTCGTTCCAGCTGAAGCTGCCCGGCTCGTTCACGAGCTCCGCACCCTTGTGCTCCCCGGCTTCCCAGATAGAGATATACGCGCCGGTGGGATCCTGAAATACGGCCATCCGGCCCGCCTTCATGACCGCGAATGGTGGGGCGACCACCTTGCCCCCCGCCTCCTGAACCGCCTTTGCGGTCTTGTCCGCGTCCTCGGTGGCGACATAGGTCGACCAGGCCGATGGTTGCTCGGGCATCTGCAACCCGCCCAGGCCGGCCACCTGCTTGCCGTTCTTCAAGAACATCGTGTATCCCTGCGCGGCGGGATCGTCTGTCACTTCCGCCTTCCAGCCGAACAACGCTGAGTAGAACTTTCTGGACGCGTCGAGGTTTGGGCTGGCGAGATCGACCCAGCTCGGCGTCCCCGGCGCGTGTAAAGCAACTTGCGGCATCCGTTGCACCTCCTTCGAACTAACCGTTTGCCCTTCACGCATTCTAGGCTCCGCTCCCACGTTACATGCCTATGGCAACTCGCGTTCGCCGCTGGCTGGCACAGCTGCTCGACGCCATCCTGCTCAGAGGCTTCTTCAACTAAACTCCCGTTCAGAACTGTCTCATCGTGGTCGGCAAGGAGGGAAGCATGAGCAGCATTCGTACCATCCATCATCTGACCCGAGAGCGCACCCACAACCGATGGGACCGGTCGATCGGGCCGCTCGTCAGCGTCCAGTCGGGCGAGACCGTCGAGTTCGAGACCAAAGAGGCTTCCGACAACCAGGTGACGCCTGCTGCGGACGTTGGCGTGATCGAGAACCTGAATTTCGATGTCATCCATCCCCTGACCGGGCCGGTCTTCGTGGAAGGGGCCAGGCCCGGCGATACCCTCCAGGTGGACGTGGTGGACATCCGCCACGAGGGGTGGGGATGGACGGCGATAGTCCCCGGCTTCGGCCTGCTCGCGGAGGATTTTCCGAAGGCGCACCTGCACCTGTGGGAGCTGAAGGAACTCGACCACACCGAGCTCCAGCCGGGCATCAGGGTTCCGCTCCAGCCATTCCTTGGCGTGATGGGACTCGCCTGGGACGAGGATGGTGCGTTCACCACCATCCCGCCCCGCGCGGTCGGTGGCAACATCGATATCAAGCAGCTGGTGATGGGGTCGAGCCTGTACCTTCCGGTCCGGGTGCCTGGGGCGCTATTTTCCTGCGGGGACGCCCATGCTGCCCAGGGCGACGGCGAGGTCTGCGGGACCGGGATCGAGGCGCCCATGCAATGCGCGCTCCGTTTCACGGTTCGCAAGGACATGTCGGTCAAAGAGCTCCAGTTCGCCTACCCGGGTAACATCCGGGCGCACCACAGCGACTTCGGCTACCACGTCACGTGCGGCGTCGCCCCCGATCTGATGGAAGCGAGCAAGAATGCGGTGCGCCACATGATCGAGCACCTGGGGATTGCCTACGGTCTCTCAGGCGAGGATGCGTACGTGCTCTGTAGCGTCGCGGTCGACCTGCGCATCAGCGAAATCGTCGACGCGCCGAACTGGATCGTGTCGGCCTTCCTGCCCCTGGACCTGTTCAGATAACCGGCGCCGACGATGCCGGCCTGACCGCGGCGCCGATCACCGTCGAGACTGTGCGCGAAGCCGCCGAGCGTATCCGACCACACATCTTCAGGACACCCATGGTCAGCGGTGAGGCCCTTGGTCTGGGGCCGCTGCTGCTCAAGGCCGAGAACCTCCAACGGACGGGATCGTTCAAGCCTCGCGGCGCCTTCAACGCGGTCCTGCAGCTGACCGCCGATGAGCGAGCGCGGGGGGTGATCACCCTATCCGCCGGCAACCATGGCCAGGCGCTGGCCCTGGCTGCTCGCAGCCTGGGCATCCAGTGCCTGGTGGTCGCCCCACAGACCGCGCCCCAGACCAAGCTGGCCGCCATGCGCAGGTTCGGCGCCGAGATCATCCAGACCCCTTCCGTCCGGCTGCAGGAGGCCGTGGAGAGGGAGCAGCAAGCTCGGGGCATGCGGTTGGTCCATCCCTTTGCCGACGAGCGCGTGATCGCCGGCCAGGGTACGGTTGGCCTGGAAATCCTCGAGGCGGTTCCGGACCTCGCCCTGGTGGTGGTACCGGTCGGGGGCGCCGGATTGATCTCGGGGCTGGCCCTGGCGATCAAATCCGTGAAGCCGGAGGTCCGGGTCGTGGGCGTCGAACCGGTGGGGGCGGCGGTGGTCAGCGAAAGCCTGAGAGCCGGCCGGCCGGTGGTGCTGGAGCGGATCGAGACTGTCGCCGATGGCCTGGCGGCTCCCTACGCGACTGCCCTCAACCTGGCGATGGTCCGGCGGTTCGTCGACGAAGTGGTTTGCCTCGACGATGCGGACATCCTGGATGGGCTCCGACGCGTTGTGCTCGATGCCAGGCTGGTAGTCGAGCCGGCCGGCGCCGCCTCGGTGGCTGCGATCGCGTGCGGGCGAGTGAAAGTTGCGGGGAGCGGATCCACGGTCGCCGTCCTCACCGGCGGCAACCTGGACGCGAGCCGCCTGGCTGGTTGGCTGCAGACGAAAAAGTCCCCCGACCCGACGGGTCAGGGGACCTGAGCGATGAAATAGTCCTTAGATTTCTAACGCGGCGCGGCCTCCTCGCTTACGGCGGCCGGCAAATGCAATAATTTCGGTCGGTCCATGGCCACTGATCCCGACAGCGCGGCGGACACCGTCATCATCTTCGAAAACGATCCCAAGCAGGCGGCTGCCTACCAGGAGCTCTTTGGCAGCCGCGGCTATCGTGCCGAGACGGCGCTCCCCACCGATGACGTGCAGGCGCTCTGTGAGCGGCTCAAACCGAGCCTGATCCTGTTCGACATGCAGATCTGGGAGGCGGATACCGCTTATGTATTCGGCGTGGTGCTGGCGGCGATCGGCTTCCCACGGCCGGTGATCATCGCCCTCTGCACCCTGCCCCACCAGGTGCGCCGCGCCAAGCGATTCGGGGCCGACGCCATCTGGATTCGCGGCGTGGACGATGCCACCGGGCTGCCTCAACTCGCATCAGACCTGCTCGAGCGGCGCCGCGCCGGAGAGTTGAAGCCGCGGATTCCCTCCACCCCGTTGTAGAACGGTCCGCGCGCCGCGACAGCGCGCAAATTCTTTACACCGTTTGCGCAGACCTTGATGAAGGCGTGTGCTTATCAACAGGTCTTCCTCTGGTCGCGGACGCGATGTGGAAAACGACGAACAATGCTTGACACCTTGAGCGTGCGGAGCATAATCAGTAGCGCGCTTCTGGGGAATGGGTCTCGGCAGAGACATCGAGCAAGGGAGAAAGAGGAGGTCGCTCACGGTTTGAAGCAAACCGCTCCGAATAAGACCTGTGCGCATCCGGGTTGCGATCGTCCTGTCAACAAGGCGACCGCCCGCTACTGCAGCATCCGGTGTTGCGCCCTCGACCCCGTTCGCCAGGAGCGCCTCCGAAATCAATCCCGACGCGGCCGGATCGTACCGCTGGCCCACCAGCTCTCCATCATCTTCCAGGTGCACCCGGACATGGAGGCGGCGCTGGACGGCAGCGTCACCCGCGAGGACATGCCGGCCGGACTGCAGCGCCTCCGCGCCGGATAGCACCCGCCCTCGCATACAGACGCCTCTCTTGCGCGCGTTACGCCTCTATTGCGCGCGTTACGACGCGCGCTTTGGGCCGGCGGCCCGGCTCGGGCCTAATCGGCCCTCACCTCCGGCGCGCTTTGGGCCGGCGGGCACGGCTCGGGCCTGGATCGGCCCTCGCCTCCGTATACTTTCCTGACTTCTTAGAGGCAGGATTAATGGACGACGATCTCGACACCCTTCGACACTCCACCGCCCACGTAATGGCGGCTGCCGTGCTGGACCTCTTTCCCGGCACCCTGGTCGGCATCGGCCCAGCCACCGATGAGGGCTTCTACTACGACTTTGCCTTCAAGGACCGGTTGCTGCCGGAACAGCTGCCGAAGATCGAGACCCGGATGCGAGAGATCGTCAAAGCGGCTCCTCCATTCATCAAGGAAGAGGTGGCTCGTGACGAGGCACTCGCGCTCTTCACCCGGCTTGGCCAGCCGCTCAAGCTGGAGCTAATCCGGGACAAGGTGACCGACTCGACGGCCCGGCTCTACCGGACGGGTGATTTCGTCGACCTCTGCCTGGGGCCCCACGTAAAGGACGCCGGGCAGCTGGGGGCATTTCGCCTGCTCTCGATCGCCGGCGCCTACTGGAAGGGCAGTGAGAAGAACCAGATGCTGACCCGGATCTACGGCACCGCTTTCCCGACCGAGGCAGAGCTCGAGGAGCACCTGCGCCGGCTGGAGGAGGCGGCCAAGCGAGATCACCGAAAGCTGGGCAAGGACCTGGACCTGTTCCTGGTCGACGAGATGGTAGGGCGAGGCCTGCCGCTCTGGTTGCCCAAGGGAGCGACCGTCAGGCGACTGCTCGAGGAGTTCGTCCTGCGGCTCGAGCGTCGTGACGGATACCAGCACGTGCGGACATCGGACATTGCCCGGCTCGAGCTCTACAAGATGAGCGGACACTGGGAGAGATATCGCGAGTCCATGTACGCGCCCTCCCGGATGGAGGACGAGGAGTGGCAGCTGCGCCCGATGAACTGTCCTCATCACATCCGGATCTATGCCCACAAGCCGCGGAGCTTCCGCGACCTGCCGGTCCGGCTGGCGGAGCTCGGCACCGTCTACCGCTACGAGAAATCCGGCGAGGTGTCCGGCCTGATCCGGGTGCGGGCGTTCACCATTAACGACGCCCACATCTTCTGCCGGCCCGACCAGCTGAGCGAGGAGTTTGAAAGGGTGGTTCAGCTGATCCTGCGCGTCTACCAGGCCCTGGGCGTCAAGGACTTCTGGTTCCGGCTGTCTCTGCGCGATGACGTGAGCAGTAAATGGATGGGCGACCCCGCCATCTGGGAAAGAGCCCAGGACGCCGCCAGGAACGCCTTGCGTGCCGCCGGCCATCGGTTTGTCGAGGCCCCGGGCGACGCCGCCTTTTACGGGCCCAAGCTCGACGTCCAGATCAAGGACGCCATCGGCCGCGAATTCAGCCTCTCGACCAACCAGATCGACTTCCTGATGCCCGAACGCTTTGGCCTCGAGTACGTGACGGCCGACCAGAAAATGGAACGGCCGGTGATGATTCACCGTGCCCCCATCGGTTCCTTCGAGCGATTCATGGCCTACCTGATCGAGCTCTACGGGGGCGCCTTCCCGGTCTGGCTGGCGCCAGTGCAGGTGGTATTCATTCCGATCGCGGATCGCCACCTGGAGGCGGTGCAGAGGCTGGCGGATCGCTTCCGGGCTCGTGACCTTCGGGTCGAGGTCGATTCGCGCAGCGAGCGGATGCAGGCCAAGATCCGGGACGCACAGCTGCAGAAGGTTCCCTACATGGCGGTGCTGGGTGACCGCGAGATCGAAGCCGGGACGATCAACGTCCGGCTCCGAGAGGGCGGCGACCAGGTGGCTCTCAGCGTGGACGCGTTCGTCGAGCGGCTGCTCGGCGAGTCGCAGCCAGCCGTTTAGGTCATCCGTCCCCGTGGTACAATTCCCGGCGCCAAGAGAGGCTGTCCGGCTCTCACCTCCAGGCCGCGCCGAAGAGGTCCGAGGACGCGAGATAGCCCTGGGCTATCTTTTTTTGTCAGTAGAGGAGGTTTGATCAACGGCTTTTAGGGAACTCAGGATCAACGACCAGATTCGCGCCGCCGAAGTCCGTGTCATCGACGACCGTAACGAGCAACTGGGTGTTCTCGCCATCGACCGCGCCAAGGCGCTCGCCGTCGAGCGCGAGATGGATCTGGTAGAAGTGGCCCCTCAGGCCCAGCCCCCGGTCTGCCGGATCATGGACTACGGCAAATTCAAGTTCGAGAGTCTCAAGAAGGATAAGGATGGACGGCGCAAGCACAACGTCATCAAGGTCAAAGAGATGAAACTCCGCCCCAAGATCGGTGAGCACGACTTCCAGACGAAATTTCACGCGGTCAAGTCGTTCCTCGAGGAGGGCGATAAGGTCAAGCTCACCATCATGTTCCGCGGCCGGGAGATGGTCCACCAGGACATCGGCAAGAACCTGCTGGAGCGGATGGCGCGAGACCTCAAGGCCATCAGCACCGTGGAGCGCACCCCCCTGCTGGAAGGCCGGAACATGATCATGATTCTGGCGCCGGCAGGCACGGCCGCTGCCGCCGCGGCCGCCAAGGCGCCTTAAAGGAGAAGAAATGCCCAAGATGCGTACCCATCGCGCCACGGCCAAGCGGTTCCGGTTGACCAAGACCGGCAAGGTGGTGCGGCCACACGCCCAGAAGAGCCACCTGCTCGGTCACAAGAGCCCGCGACGCAAGCGGCAATACAGCAAGCTGTTGAGTCTGACAACGGTCGACGCGCGCCGGATTCGCCGAGTTGCGCCCTACCTGTAGAGGAGACCTGCCATGCCACGGGTAAAACGCGGGGTCACCGCCCGCAATCGTCACAAGAAGATCCTCAAGCTCGCCAAGGGCTACCGGATGACACATCGGACCCTCTTCCGGCCGGCCAATGAGGCCGTCATGCATGCGCTGCAGTACGCGTTCCGCGACCGGCGCGCCCGCAAGCGGGACATGCGCAAGCTATGGATTGCCCGGATCAACGCGGCCTCCCGCACCCAGGGGATGCCCTACAGCCAGTTCATGCACGGGCTCAAGCTGGCCGGCGTAAACATCAACCGGAAGATGCTGGCGGACCTCGCCGTCCGCGACGCCCAGTCTTTCACCCAGCTGATCGAAATCGCCCGCGGCACGCCGGCGAAGGTGAGCTAAGCCCCCGCAGCCGTGAACCCTTCGAGCGTTAGTCAGGCGCGCCTGGAGGGATGATGCAGGGCGGTCAGGCGAGCGGAACAGCCGACCTGGACCAGCTGGTGAGGTCCGCCCGGGAACAGATCGCCGCGGCGCCCGACGAGGCAACTCTCGAACAGCTTCGGATCGACCTGCTCGGAAAGAAGGGTGTCATGACCGCCACCCTGCGCGGGCTTGGATCGCTGCCCGCGGATCAGCGGGCCGCCCGCGGAGCCAGGGCCAACGACGTGAAGAACGAGATCGAGTCGATGCTGACAGCCCGCACAGGCGCGCTCGCCGACGCCCGCCTCGAGACCATCGGCGAGCGGGAGTGGATGGACGTCACCTTCGTCCCCGCCCTGGCGCGGCGCGGCCACCTGCATCCTCTCAGCCTGATCCTGCGGGATGTCAAAGCGATCTTTTCTCGGATCGGCTATGAGGTCGCGCTGGGCCCGGAGGTGGAAGACGATTTCCATAACTTCGAAGCTCTCAATATCCCGGCGGAGCACCCGGCCCGGGATACCATGGACAGCTTCTACCTGGAGGGCAGCCCGCTGCTCCTGCGGACTCACACCTCGCCCGTGCAGATTCGCTACATGCAGGCCCACCAGCCGCCGATTCGGATCATCGCCCCGGGTGCGGTTTACCGCCGCGACGCCACCGACCCCTATCACGGATCCCAGTTCCATCAGGTCGAGGGCCTGTGCATCGACGAGGACATTCGCTTCTCGGACCTGAAGGGGACCATCGAGTATTTCTGTCGCTCACTGTTCGGCGCCGACCGCCGGATCCGGATCACCGGCGACCACTTCCCCTTCACCGAGCCGAGCGCGGGGGCGGCCGTATCGTGTGGCATCTGTGGTGGAGCCGGCTGCCGCAGCTGCAAGGGCGGCTGGCTCGAGATCCTGGGCTCGGGGATGGTCCATCCGCAGGTGCTCCGCAACGGCGGCATCGATCCGGCGCGCTTTTCTGGCTTCGCCTTCGGGGCGGGGCTGGAGCGGCTCGCCATGCTCAAGTACAAAATCGCCGACCTCCGAGCGTTCCTCGACGACGACGTCCGTTTCCTGAGGCAGTTCTAGTGCCGGGTCGATGGCGATGCTGATCTCCCTGGCCTGGCTCAGAGACTATGTCGACGCGCCGGAGCCGGCCGCGGTCGCGGACCGCCTGACCCTGGCCGGGCTCGAGGTCGAACGGATCATCCCCCACGCGGTCGCCTTCGAGCGGGTGGTGGTTGCCGAGGTGACCGAGCTCAGGCCTCTACCGGGCTCCGGCAAGAACCAGATCGCGCGTGTCAGGACCGGCGGGGACCTGTCCGAGGTGGTGACCGGCGCCTGGAATCTTCGAGTCGGGGACCGGGTGCCCTATGCCCTTCCCGGGTCGCGGCTCGGGGAGCGGGTGATCGAGCCAAAGACCTTTTTGGGCGTGACATCCCAGGGGATGTTGTGCTCCCCAATCGAGCTCGGCCTGGGCGAGGACGCGGGCGGGATCATGATTCTCGATCGAGGCGCGCAACCCGGTGCCGATCTGCGCCAGCTCTATCCACCAGACACGATCTTTGAGCTGGACCTCAAGTCCAACCGGCCCGATCTGTTCTGCCACCTGGGAGTCGCGCGCGAGGTCGGCGCACTGTTCAAGCTTGCGGTGCGCCCACCCGAGGGCTCGCGCCGCCGGCTCAAGAGCAATCCCGCCCTGGTCACGATCGAGGCCCCGGAAGGCTGCCGGCGATTTGCCGGCCGCTTGATCACCGGCGTACGGGTGGCACCGTCGCCGGCCTGGTTGCAGGCGCGGCTGCACGCCGCTGGCGTCCGGCCCATCAACAATGTCGTCGACGTCACCAACTACGTGATGCTCGAGCTGGGGCAACCAATGCACGCCTTCGACCATGCCCGGCTTCAGGGCGGGCGGCTGGTGATCCGCCGGGCGCGTCCGGGCGAAACACTGCTCGCCCTCGACGGAAAGGAGCGTCCGCTGAGCCCTGAATTCATGGTGGTTGCGGATGCGACACGGGCGCAGGCGCTGGCCGGGATCATCGGTGGGGAAGAGAGCGCGGTCACCGAGGGCACGACCGCCGTCCTGTTGGAGGCTGCCACCTGGGAACCTCGCCGGATCCGGATGACGGCTCGCCAGGTCGGCTTGCGAACCGAGGCATCAACCAGGTTTGAAAAGGGACTGAGCCCGGCGCTCAGCCTGCCCGCGGTCGATCGGGCCGCCCAGCTGATCCACGAGCTGGCCGGCGGCGAGGAGAAGGACGCCGCGGACGTTTACCTCGAACCGCTCGTTCCCGCCGTGATCGAGCTTTCGGCCGGTGAGCTCGAGCGCACCCTGGGCCTTGTAATTCCGTCCGCCGACGCCAAGGACATCCTGGTCCGCCTCGGCTTCGCGGTCGAGGGACAGCAAGAGCTTCTTTTGGTCACGCCTCCGGCCTTTCGGCTCGACTGCCATATTCCCGCCGACCTGGTCGAGGAGGTCGGCCGGATTTACGGTTATGACCGGATCCCGAGCACCCTTCCGGGCGCCCGGACAGCCGTCCGCGAGCTATACCAGCAGGCCCGATCGGCGGACCTGGCAAAGGACGTGCTGGTCGGATGCGGGTATGAGGAGGCCGTCACCAACACACTCGTGGGCGTCGCCTCGACTTTGAGAGTCCACATGCCGGATGCCCCGAAGGCGTTGCGCATAAAGAATCCCCTGGCCGAGACACGCGACGCCTTACGGCAGAGCCTGCTTCCAGGGCTGCTCGAGGCGCTCAGCCTGAACGCTCGGCAGGACCAGCCTGGAGCAGGCCTGTTTGAAATCGGTGCAGCCTTCTGGTCGGCTGGAAAAGGGTCGGACTTCCCCCATGAACCGCGCTTGCTTGCGACCGTGGCCCACGTCGCCGCGAGCAGCGCCGGGGCAGCCGCCGTTGAGCTTCGCCGCGTCCAGGCAGCGCTGCGGTTGCTGGCCGAGCGGGTTGGCAAAGCTCCGATTGAATTTCAGCCGGCGCAGCCGGTCGATGGCTTTCACCCCGGCCGCACAGCCACGCTGATCCAGGATGGCGAGCCCGTGGGGGTTGTCGGCGAGCTGCATCCGCGGGTGCTGGCGGGTTTTGACCTGCCTGGTCGGGTGATCGCGGCCGAGGTCGTCTTCGACCGGTTTGCGCAGCCCGATCCACCGGTACCGCAGGCGCGGCCGCTGCCCCGGTTCCCGGGCGTGAGGCGGGACCTAACAGTGGTGGTATCGGGTCGGATCCTGGGCAACGAGCTCATGCAAGTAATCCGGCAGCGTGGCGGTTACACGTTGCGGGAGATCTCTATGCAGAGCGAATACGAGGGGCCGCAACTGGGCGCCGGCCGGCGCAGCCTGTCCTTTGGCTTGCACTATCAGGCCGATGACCGGACCCTGACCAGCGAAGAGGTCTCGGCTTCCTACGAGCGGATCGTGGAGGGCCTGAAGGAGCGCTTTCAGGCGGAGGTGAGGTCCTGACGTGCTCGACGTGATCATCGTCGTCATCCTGCTCGGGAACGTGGCCCTGGGATTCTGGTTTGGCCTGCTGCGCCGGGTGATGGCCTTTATCGGTCTGTTCGCCGGGCTGGGCGCGGCCACCCTGACCAGCGCCAACACCTCCACCTATCTGATGTCCACCTTCGGGTGGACCTCAGTGCTCTGGGCTCACGTGGTCACCTACACCGCCATGGTGCTCTTCGGCGTTCTCCTGTTCGAGGTGCTGGGAGCGGTCTACCAGCGCTGGCTGGACGCGTTGATCGCCCCTCTCTTCGACCGGGTCACCGGCATGCTGGCGGGTGCGGTCCTGGGCGCCCTCGAGGTGACCGTGATCCTGATCGTCGGCATCGGCCTGGTCAACTCGGCGCTCCCCTCCGGATACACCTATCCGCCGGCTTTTCTAACGGCACAGGACTGGTTCAATACTTCGGCGCTCGCACCCCATTTCTACGGGCTGGAGCCGCTAACCAAGACACTCTTCGCGATGGTCCTGCCCGGCAGCATCAGCAGCTACTTCAGCCAGCTGCTGACGACCAACCACTAACGGCCGGCGTCACTAGACTCTAGGGCCTGGCCACCCTGACGAGCCCCCGGCTCCGCCGGGAATTCTTCGCGCGGGACCCGGTCGTGGTCGCCAAGGACCTGCTCGGCCGGACCCTCTTCTACCGGACTCCGCAGGGCTTGATCGCCGGCCGGATCGTCGAGGCCGAGGCTTACACCGGCTCCTCGGACCCCGCCTCGCATGCCTATCGGGGGCGGACCGCCCGCAACGCGGTCATGTTCGGCCCGGCCGGCTTTGCCTACGTCTACTTCACGTATGGGATGCATCACTGCCTCAATGTGACGGCGGACATTCCCGGCAGCGCGGGCGCAGTCCTGCTCCGAGGGCTCGAGCCGCTGGCCGGCCTGGAGATCATCCGGTCCCGCGGCGACGCCGGACCGGAGTGGAGGCTCCTGAGCGGTCCCGGCAAGATCGGCCGAGCCTTCGGGCTCACGCTCTCGGACAACGGACGCGACCTGACCAGCGGGCCGCTCGGCATCGCGGCCGGGTCGCCGGTCTCCGTTGCAAAGATCGCGGCTGCGCCCCGGGTCGGGATCACCCGCGGATTGGAGAAGCGCTATCGGTTCGCGGTCATCGGCAGCCGATCGGTCTCCGGGCCGGGGTTGGGCCCTACTGCGAGGCGGGCTGCCCGATCGTAACGGTGACGGACTGGCTGGCCGGTGCGTTCGCCGGGTTGTAGTTGTAGGCCTGGACCACCACGCTGTGGACAGAGCCCGGCTTGCCGGTGACGGTGAACGTGTAGGGACCTGCGCTCAGCCGCTGGGGCTTGCTGGAACCGTCCAGGAAGAAGTCGACCTCTTTGATCGCCTGGTTGTCGGTTGCCTGGGCGCTCACCGTGATGCTGCCATCGGGGTTGGTGACCTGGCTCAGGGAGAGGCTGGGCGAGGTGGTCTCGGTCAGCAGGCCGCAGGTGGCGGTCGGGGGTAGGGGCAGGCCCCTGTCCTTCATCGAGTCGGGAAAGCCGGGGGGATAGACGACGAACGTCTTGACCGTGGTCAGGCTCGCCGGCATATCGGGGGTGGCAAGCAGGCCGTCGGTCGTGCATACCCGGATCTGCTTGTACCAGTCGTCCAGGCGGTTGGCCGCGGTGCCCACCACGAACCAGTCGCTGATGGTCTGCCCGGCGCATGCGGATGTTGCCAGCAGCCCGCTGATCCGGCACACGGTCATCTTCTTGATCCCCGGCGGCACCGTCCAGTCATGGACCGGCTTGTTCCCCTCGTAGGAGTTGAAGATGTCGCGGTAGATCTGGCCGGCCCCCATCACTCCCCAGACGGTGTTCAGGTAGGTCTTCCTGTTGTCTGAGCAGCCGCCCGCGCAGGTGTGGCCCATCCAGGTGCCGATTACCACGTCCGGGTTGTAGCCGATGAACCAGGAGTCGCGGAAGTTGTCCGTGGTTCCGGTCTTCGAGGAGAACGGCCGCCGGATGTGAAGGCCGGATCCGACCGGCTTGAGGATGTCGTTGATCAGGAACGCCACCTGGGGCGAGAGCACCCGGGTGCCCGGGTCTGGTTTCCACTCCTGGAGGACGTGACCGTTGCTGTCGACCACCTTCAGGATGACGGTGGGTGCGTGGTAGATGCCTCCACTCGCAAGCACTGCGTAGGCATTGAAATGCTCGAGCGGCACGATCTCGGATGCGCCGATCGCCTGAGCCAGCCCGCGATCGGGGGTCAGGTTGGCGTGGGTAAGTCCCATCATCCGGGCTGTCTGGAAGACCCGGTCATACCCGAGCTGCTTGAGCAGGAGGAGAGCGGGGATGTTGCGGGACTCTGAGAGCGCCTTGCGGAGCGTGATCAGCCCCTCGCTGCGATGGTCCCAGTTGACGAACGCATGGCCGTCGATCCGTCCCTGGGTGTCGTTGATCAGGGTGGCCGGCGAGTAGCCGTTCGAAAAGGCCGTCGCGTAGTCGTAGATCTTGAAAGACGAGCCCGGCTGCCGGCCCGACGGCTGGGTGATGAAGTTGTACTCGCCGCCGATGCCCCGGTCGTAATAGCCGGCGCTTCCGACCATGGCCAGCACCTGGCCGGTGGCCGGGTCGATCACCTCGGCCGCCCCGTTGTTCACGTTTCGCGCCCGCAGGTCAGGCCGGTTCACCTCGTTATGGACGGCCGCCTCGGCGACCTTCTCCAGCCGGTAGTCCAGGGTGGTGGTGACCCGAAGGCCACCGGCCTCGACCACCCCAGGGCCGTACGTGTCTGATAGGACCTGGAGGACGTAATCGACAAACCAGGGCGCGAGCACGTCCCCCTGGACGGTGCCGTTCTTGAAGACGAGCTGCTCCTTGAGGGCTGTGTCGTACTCGAGCTGGCTGATGTAGCTGTCGCGCAGCATGGCGTCGAGCACGAGCTCCTGCCGGTGACGGATCGCGATCGCGGCCTCAGCGTTGTAGGGATCGAATTCCGAGGGAGCGTTCGGTATCCCGGCCAGCATGGCGGCCTCCGCGATGTCCAGGTTCTTGGCCGGCTTGGCGAAGTATGTTTGGGCGGCCGCCTCGGCTCCGTATGCCTGGTGTCCGAAGAAGATCTGGTTCAGGTAGAGGGTGAGGATCTCGTTCTTCGAGTAGCGGCGCTCGATCTCGAGGGCGAGCACCGCCTCCTTGATCTTTCGGTCGATTGACTGTTCATTGCCGAGCAGCACGCTCTTGACCAGCTGCTGGGTGATGGTGCTGGCTCCCTGCTCCACCCGCTGGTGGGTGAGGTCGGCGATGGCGGCGCCGATGATGCGGCGGAAGTCGATCCCGTTGTGTGTGTAAAACTGGCGGTCCTCGATGGCGATGGTGGCCTCGATCAGGTGGGAGGAAATGGCCGAGAGCGGGACCACCGTCCGGATCACGCCCGACGTGTGCTTGACGTAGAGCAGGGTGCCGTTGCGGTCGTAGATCTTGGTTGCCTGGGCCAGCTCCTTCGCGGTCAGGGACTGGGGGTCGGGCAGGTCGCGCGTGTAGTACTGGTAACGGTCGTAGGCCTCGGCGCCGCCGCCCACGGCGAGCAGGCTGAGCACGCTGAGTGCAACGATGAGAAATCGAATCCCCCGGCCGTTGCGGCGATGCCTGCTGATGCGGGCGATGGTGAGTACTCTGACCGCAGCTCGGCGAGCAAACTCACGCTTGTCTGGCATCAGACTCCCGCACTATAACGGCTGACTCCGGAAAAAGGTGACATCGGTCGAATTCGAGCCCGTATACTCGGGCTCGGTCAAAAGGAAACGATTCTGTGAAGGAAAATCAAGCCCGCTTGCCGGGCGAGTGGGAAGCAGTAACGGCGGGCGCGGTCGAGGTCGTCGATCGCGAGCACCTGCGGTCGCGCCTCGAGCGCGGGGACAGGCTGCGCGTCAAGCTGGGCCTGGATCCGACCCGGCCCGATATCCACCTCGGGCACACGGTGGTGCTTCGCACCCTGCGCCGCTTTCAGGAGCGTGGGCACACGGCGGTCCTGATCATCGGTGACTGGACCGCCAGGATCGGCGATCCGTCGGGACAGAATGTCACCCGGCCGCAGCTGAGCAAGGAGGAGGTCCAGGCAGCGGCGCAGACCTATCTCCACCAGGCATGGAAGATCCTGGACCAGGGAGGGACCGAGGTCCGGTTTCAGTCCGAGTGGTTCGACCCCATGAGATTGCAGGATGTGGTCCAGCTGGCGAGCCGCTACACGCTGGCTCGAATGCTCGCCCGCGATGACTTCGCAAAGCGCTACAAGGACGGCCGGGCGATCGGCCTGCACGAGCTGATGTATCCCCTGCTGCAGGCATACGACTCGGTCGCCGTCAGGTCGGACCTGGAGCTGGGCGGGACCGACCAGACTTTCAACCTCCTGGTCGGGCGCGACATCCAGGAAGCCTTCGGCCAGCAGCCTCAGGACATCCTCACCACGCCGCTGCTCGAGGGGCTCGACGGCGTCCAGAAGATGAGCAAGAGCCTGGACAATTACATCGGGATCGATGAGCCGCCCGACGTCATGTATCGCAAGGCCATGGGTATACCCGACAACCTCATCGTTCGATACTTCAGCCTGGTCACGGACGCGTCACCCGCGGAGGTGGCTGCCGAAGAGTCCGCCCTACGCAGCGGCGAGAATCCCCGCGACGTCAAGCGACGGCTGGCCGAAAGGCTGGTCCGCCAATTTCACCCGGGCGCAGACGTGGCGGCTTACCGGAACGCCGGCGGAGGATTCCTGAACACCGCTCCCTCGGAAAAGCGAGTCGCCCAGGGTGAGCGGTCGATCGCCGATCTTTTTGTCGAGGCCGGGCTGGCGGCGAGCAAGAGCGAGGCCCGCCGGTTGGCGGCCCAGGGAGGGCTCACGGTTGATGGGACGGTGGTCAAGTCCGCCGACGACCGGATCGCGCCGAAAGACGGCATGGTCCTTCAGCGCGGAGCGCATCGCGTTGTCCGTCTTAGGCTGAGTTAAACTTTTCCGCGGTCTCATGTCTGGTCATTCCAAGTGGTCGTCGATCAAGCACAAGAAGGCCGTCACCGACGCCCGCAAGGGCCAGCAGTTCACCAAGATGGCACGCGAGATCACGATCGCGGCCCGGGAAGGCGGTGGCAACCCGGACGGTAACCACCGGCTGCGGCTGGCGATGGAGAAGGCGCGTTCCGCCAACATGCCCCAGGACAACGTCCAGCGGGCGATCAAGCGCGGTACCGGTGAGCTGGGCGGCGCCCAGATCGAGCAGCTTCGCTTCGAAGGCTACGGTCCACATGGAGTCGCCATCATGGTCGAAACCGTGACCGACAACCGGAATCGGACCTCGAGCGACATCCGCAACCTGTTCACCCGCGCCGGCGGCAACCTGGGCGCGACCGGCAGCGTCGGCTGGATGTTCACCCGAGAAGGCCAGATCGTGGTCGATGCCAGGGGGAAGGATCCGGAGGAGATCGGCCTCGAAGCCATCGAGCTGGGGGCTACAGACGCCCGGGTCGATGGCTCAACGGTCGAGGTGGTCACCGACCCGGCCCGGCTGGAGCCGGTTCGCGACAGCCTGCGCAAGAAGGGGTTCAAGGTCGACTCCGCGGAGGTGACGATGAACTCGTCCCAGGTGGTGGAGCTCGACGAGACCCGGGCTCCCGGGGTGCTCAAGCTGCTGGATAGCCTGGAAGAGCACGATGACGTGCAGTCGGTCTATTCCAACATCGAGGTGCCGGCCGACGTCATGGAGCGCATCAGCGAACGCGTCTGAACGCGACCAGAGGAGGATGCTGACGCAGGCCCGTGACGGCGTGCTCGTCCTGGGCATCGACCCCGGGCTGGCAGATACAGGATTTGGCGCGGTGCGGCGGCAGAACGGCCGCCTGAGCCTGGTTGCCTGCGGCACCCTCAAGACGCCGGCCAGCCTGGCCGACCCGCAGCGCCTGAAGCTACTGGCCGAGCAGATGCGCAAGCTGATGGCCGAGTTTCACCCGGAGGCGGCGGCTTTCGAGGAACTGTTTTTCAGCAAGAACGTCCGCTCGGCTATGGCCGTGGGCCAGGCTCGCGGAGTGGTCCTGCTGGTGGCAGTCGAGGGTGGCGCCGCGGTCCACGAGTACTCGCCGGCACAGGTCAAGCTCTCGGTCACCGGCTACGGCGGAGCTACCAAGGCCCAGATGCAGAAGATGGTTCAGTCTTTGCTGGGTACGCGTGAGCTCCCCCGGTCGGACGACGCCATCGACGCCCTGGCCATCGCCATCTGCCACCATCACAGTGGGCGGCTGCGGAGCCTGATCAGCCGGGCGCCCAGCCGCGTGCCGGTTTGATCGCAAGCCTCCAGGGCACCGTGCTTCAACGCGCGGCCGAGTCCGTCATCGTCGACGTGCACGGAGTCGGATACCAGGTCACGGTCGGCAACCGCACCTTCAGCCAGCTTCCCCGACCGGGCGAGCAGGTGCATCTCCACACCTATACATATGTGCGCGAGGATGCCCTCGCCCTCTTTGGCTTTCTCAGCCCGGACGAGCTGACCTTTTTCAAGCTGCTGCTCTCGGTCAAGGGAATCGGTCCCAAGGCCGGGCTGGCCATCATCAGCCGGGCCGAGCTCCGGCTGCTCAAGCGAGCCATATTGCAAGAGGATGCCGCCCTGCTTGCCACCGTGCCCGGGATCGGACCGAAGACCGCCGCCAGGGTCGTGCTCGAGCTCAAGGGCAGGCTCAAGGATGAGATGTTCGGACAGGAAACGCCGGCAGCCGCCGGCCCGGTTGGAGAAGCCGTGGCCCGGGCGCTGGAGGTGCTGACCGGCCTCGGCTATTCCGCCGGTGAAGCCAGGGACGCGCTGCAGAAGGCGACCGGTGGCAACGGTGGTACCCACTCGGTCGAGCAGCTGGTCACAGTCGCCCTGCGTGGGCTCGATCGCGGGTGAGCGAACGGGTGATCGGCGGCCAGCAGCGGACCGAGGACCAGGAGTTCGAGTGGAGCCTTCGCCCGGGCCGGCTCGCTGAGTTCATCGGCCAGGAGGCGATCAAGGCGAACCTGGAGATCCTGGTGAGGGCGGCCCACGGCCGAAACGAGCCGATCGAGCACATCCTGATCGCCGGTCCCCCGGGGCTGGGGAAAACGACGCTGGCCAACATCATGGCGAACGAGATGGGGGTCGACATCCGGACCACGTCGGGCCCGGCGATCGAGCACCAGGGTGCGCTCGCCTCGATCCTTACCAACCTGGAAGACCGCGACATCTTCTTCATCGATGAGATTCACCGCCTGGCCCGTCCGGTCGAAGAGAGTCTCTACCCGGCCATGGAAGACTTCAAGTTCGACTACGTGGGAGGCAAGGGGGCCGGCGCTCAGACCATCCGGCTCCAGCTGCCGAGATTCACGGTGATCGGTGCGACCACCAGACAGGGAATGCTGTCGGCGCCGCTACGCGACCGGTTCGGTGCGGTCTACGCCCTCTATTTCTACGACGCCGACGACCTTTTCCAGATCGTCCAGCGGTCTGCACGGTTGCTAAAGGTGGTGATCGACGACCCCGGCGCCCGGGTGATCGCCACCCGTGCGCGTGGTACCCCCCGGATCGCCAACCGGTTGCTTCGCCGGGTCCGCGACTACGCCCAGGTCCGGGCGCAGGGTCGCATCGATGAGCAGGTGGCCCGCGATGCGCTCGCGATGCTGGACGTGGATGAACTGGGTCTCGATGCCATCGATCGGCGCATCCTGCGCACCATCGCCGAGAAATACGAGGGGGGCCCGGTGGGCCTGGAGACGGTTGCCGTTTCGGTGTCCGAGGATCCCGAGACCGTCGAAGATGTCTACGAGCCGTTCTTGATGCAGCTCGGCTTCCTGGCTCGGACGCCGCGCGGACGGGTCGCGACCAAGCTGGCCTACGACCACCTGGGGCTGGTCAAGGTCACCGAGCAACCGCACCTGTTCTGATTCGCTCTCGTTCGGCGCAGCTCGTCGTCCTGGGGATGTCCGTCCTGCTGTCCGCTTTTTCCATCAACGTTTTCAGTGGAAGCCTGCCGCTCTACCTCTACCGGAGCCGCGGCTTCTCGGTTGATGCCATCGGGGTCCTGGTCGGGATCGCATTCGTGGTGCAGCTGCTGGCCACCCTGCTGGTCGGACCGCTGGTCGACCGCCGGGGCGCCCGGCTTGCCGTCCGGCTGGGCAGCGGATGTTACCTGCTCGCCGCGCTCCTTTTCCTCTTGAACGGAACGTGGGTCTTGATCGGCACGGCTCGCATCCTGCAGGGACTTGGGTTCGCGCTCGTGGTGCCGGCCGCCTACAGCATGGTGCCCAACCTGGTCACCCCCCGGTTTCGGGGCACGGCCATGGGAGGCTTCGGCGCGTTCCTCAATGTTGCCCTGGCGGCGGGACCTCCTCTTGGCCTGTGGCTCCTGCGCCAGAGTCCGACGGCGCTGTTTGCGGCCGCTGTGGTGGCGGCAACCCTGGGCCTGGCCGTCAGCTGGATGCTCGGCCCGGAGCCGTCAGCCGACCGCCGCGCCGGCCTGTTCACATACGACGCGCGCTGGACGCCGCTGCTCGCCCTCACCTTTCTCACCGTGGTCTACTGGGGAGTTGTGACGGCCTACCTTCCTATCGAAGTTCCGCGCGAGCAGGTGACTGCCGTCGGGTGGTTCTTTACGGCCGATGCGGTGGCGGTGCTGGTCTGCCGTATCCCGGCCGGGTTTTTCACGGATCGATACGGTGCCCGCTGGCTATTCCTTGGTGGAATCGGCCTGACCGCCGCGGCCGTCCTGCTTCTGCTGGCGCCGGCGTCCCTCGGGATCCTGGTCCTGGCCGGGATCGGAACCGGGGCCGGTGCCGCGCTCCTGTTTCCGCCCACCCTGGTCGAGCTCAGCAATCGAAGTCACGACCGAAACCGAGGCACGGCGATGGCACTCTTCAGCACGAGCTTCGCTGCCGCCATCGGGGTCGGCAGCCTGGCCGGAGCTCCCATCGTGCAGCGATTCGGCTTTGGCGCGGCCATCGTGCTCAGCGCCCTGGTCTGTCTGGCCGCCGCTCCACTGGTGCTGGCGACCATCCATGAAAACCGCTGACTTCGACTACGCACTGCCCCGGAAGCTGATCGCGCAGCATCCGCCCCGGGCGCGCGACGGCGCCCGGATGATGGTGCTAGACCCGGCTGCCGGCCAGGTCAGCCACGCGGCTATCCGCGACCTTCCACGATTTCTTCGTCCGGGCGACCTCCTGGTGCTGAACGACAGCCGCGTGCTGCCGGCCAGGTTGATCGGGCGGCGGCCGGATGGGGGAGAGGCAGAGATCCTGCTCCTCCGCCCCCTTAACGGACCTGTAAGTCACGAGTGGGAGGCGCTGGTCAGGCCGGCAAAGAAGCTGCCGGAGGGAACCGTGCTCGAGTACCAGGGGTCGTCCCTGACCGTTACCGTGCGCGGGCCGCAACGTGTCTCGCTCGCCGGGACCGACGATCCCCTGGGCGAGGTCCGGCGTATCGGGGTGATGCCGACGCCGCCCTACATCAAGGAGCGGCTCGACGACCCGGATCGCTACCAGACGATCTACGCCAGGCGCGAGGGGTCTGCGGCTGCGCCCACGGCGGGTCTCCACTTCACCTCCGAATTGCTCTCGGCGGTCCGGGACGCTGGCGTCGAGGTCGCATTCGTCACCCTGCACGTAGGGCTGGACACCTTCGCGCCGGTCCGGGTGGACAACCCGGTGCAGCATCCGATCCACAAGGAGGCGTTCGAGCTCGGCGCCGCCACCGCCAACGCAGTGATGGAGACCCGCAGGCGGAAGGGCCGGGTGGTGGCGGTCGGCACCACCTGCGTGCGTACTCTCGAGAGCTGCGCCGCGGACGGCATGGTCAGGCCGCGGGCGGGTTGGACCGACCTCCTGATCCTGCCGGGGTTTCGCTTTCGAGTTGTCGACGCCATGCTCACCAACTTCCACCTGCCCCGGAGCAGCCTCCTGATGCTGGTCAGCGCGTTCGCCGGCAGGGAGAGGGTCCTTGCCGCCTATGCCGAAGCCGTGCGCATGGGCTACCGGTTCTTCAGCTTTGGCGACTGCATGTTTATCACCGGGCGAGATCTCCCTCCCCCCTCGGGGGAGGGTGGGGGCCCGGCGTGAGCTTCCGACTGCTCGCCGAAGACTCCGGTGCGCGGCGGGGTGCGCTCCAGACCGCTCATGGGACGATTCGCACGCCGGCCTTCATGCCGGTCGGGACACAGGGCTCAGTCAAGGCGGTTAGCCCGGATGAGCTGCGCCAGCTGGGAGTGGAGGTCGTGCTGGGCAATACCTATCACCTGGCCCTCCGACCCGGAGCGCTCCGAATTGCTGAGCTCGGTGGGCTGCACAGGTTCATGGCCTGGGACGGCGCCATCCTGACCGATAGCGGAGGCTTCCAGGTGTTCAGCCTGGACCACCTGGTCAGGGTGGGC
Source organism: Chloroflexota bacterium (assembly GCA_005882775.1). Classification (GTDB taxonomy): domain Bacteria; phylum Chloroflexota; class Dormibacteria; order CF-121; family CF-121; genus VBDY01. The sequence continues at coordinate 29,134 of VBDY01000130.1, forward strand.
GAGGAGGGGGCGACCTTCCGGTCACACCTGGACGGCTCCCAACAGGATTTCACGCCCGAGTCGGTGATGGCGGTACAGCGACAGCTAGGCTCGGACATCGCCATGGCGTTTGACGAGCCGGTCCCCTGGCCCTCAGACACCGGCCGGAGCCGGGCCGCCATGGAGCGCACCCATCGGTGGGCCGACCGGTTCCTTCGCGAGCCGGCGGGGCCAGGGCAGCTTCGCTTCGGGATCGCCCAGGGCGGCTTCGACCCCAGCCTTCGGGCCGAGAGCGCGCAAACCCTTGGCGTGATGGCATTCGACGGATTCGCGGTCGGTGGCCTGAGCCTGGGCGAACCGAAGCCGCTCACCTACGAGCTGGTCGCGCTGCAAACCGAGCAGTTACCGCGCGACCGGCCGCGCTACCTGATGGGTGTCGGAACCCCGCTCGACCTGGTGGAGGCGGTCTCGCGGGGGATCGACCTCTTCGATTGCGTCCTGCCCACCCGGATTGCCCGTAACGGATCGGTCCTGACTCGCGCTGGCCGGATCAACTTGCGAAACCGGCGCTTCGCGGGCGACGCGGGGCCGCTCGAAGACGGCTGCGACTGCTACGCGTGCGCCCGGTTCAGCCGCGCATACCTGCGCCACCTGTTCATGGCCGGGGAAATCCTGGCCCACCGGCTGGCCTCGATCCACAACCTGCGGGTGCTGGTAGGGCTGGTGGGTGAGCTCCGGGATGCCATCGAGGCTGGTCGCTTTCATCAGGTCTCCGCCCGGTTGCGCGAGCAATGGCTGGCGGCGCCCCTGCCCTGAGCCTGCCCGCCAGCCAAACCTTCTCATGACCGCGCCCTATACTTTCGATCGGTAAATGCGCGCCAACCGCAATCTGCTGCTCCTGATCGTCGCGATCGCCCTGATCGCCGGATTTGTTGACGGGTACGCGTACATCTACCGGGTGGCCACCCACCAGTCGCTCACCGGGCCGATCAACAGCCGTCCTTCGCTCTCGATCCCATTCCTTGGTATCAAGCAGGACATCTACATCCACAAGGGGCTCGACCTGGAAGGGGGCACCCACCTGGAGCTGCAGATCACGAACGTCCGCTCGGGAATGGCCATCAACGATGCGCGCGACGTCGCTCTGAACATCCTCGAACGGCGCGTAAACGCGAGCGGCTACGCGGAGTCGGTGGTGCGGCCAGAAGGCAACGACCGGATCATCGTCGAGCTGCCCGGCGTCAACCTGGAACAGGCCAAGCAGCTGCTGGGAAAGACCTCATACCTGACCATCTGGACCTGGGTTCCCGGAACCCCCGACGCCACCACCCTGGCCCAGCTGAACCCGAACGACGCCCAGAAATACTCGGGTTTCAAGCCGCAGTACACCGGCATCGACGGCAGCATGATCACCAGCGCCGCCCGCTCGGCGGATCAGAACACCGGGCTTCCGATCGTGACCTTCTCCCTGAACTCTCAGGGAGCCAGCAAGTTCTGCACCCTGACCCAGGCGCTCGTGGCGAAAGGGGTGGGGACCACCGAGAACCACATTGCAATCTTCCTGGACAAGGACCTGATCTCCGATGCCCAGGTGAACGACGCGATCTGCGGCGGCAGCGGACAGATCAGCGGCGGATTCACGGTCGACAGCGCCCAGCAGCTTTCCGTCCAGCTCAACTCGGGCGCGTTGCCGGGCGTCATCAACATCATCCAGAGCACCGAGGTGGGAGCCACGCTGGGCGCCAACACCGTCCGGCTGAGCCTGCTGGCGGGCGCCTTTGGCCTGGCCATCGTCATCCTCTTCATGCTGCTCTACTACCGGCTGCCGGGCGTGGTGGCCAGCCTGGCGCTGCTACTGTATGCGGCGATTACCCTGGCCATCTTCAAGCTCCTCGGCATCACCCTGACGCTGGCCGGGCTCGCCGGATTCATCCTCTCGGTCGGAATGGCGGTGGACGCCAACGTCCTCATCTTCGAACGCGTCAAAGAGGAGCTTCGCGCAGGCCGGACCCTGTCGGCTGCCATGGAGGCGGGCGTCTCGCGGGCCTGGCCGGCCATCCGTGATTCGAACATCTCAACGCTGATCACCTGCTTCGTCCTTTACTTCTTCGGCGCGCCGCTTATCAAGGGCTTCGCCATCACGCTGGCGATCGGGGTGGGGGTGAGCATGTTCTCGGCGATCGTGACCACCCAGCAGCTCCTCCAGGTGATCGCCGGCCTGCGCCCGGCGCGACGATTGGCCTTCTATGGGGTGCAGGCGCCCCCCAGGGCCGCCTAGCCGATGAACATCGTCGGACGCCGCAACTGGTACTTCCTGCTCTCGCTCCTGATCATCCTGCCGGGCATCATCTCGATGGCCACGGTGGGATTCCGCCTCGGCATCGACTTCGCCGGCGGCAACCAGCTGAGCCTGACCTTCAAGCAACCGATCCAGGCCACCGCCGTCCAGAAGGAGGTCGACACCTTCAACGTCGAGGGGACGGTCCAGCAAGCCGGCTCGAACCAGGTCCTGATCACGACCAAGCCGCTGTCGAACGACCAGGAGGCAAGCATTCGAAAGGACCTGGAAAGCAAATTCGGCGGCATCACCGACATCAGCACCCAGTTTGTCGGCCCGTTGATCGCCAGGGAGCTGGTCGTGGGGGCGGCCGGGCTGATCTTGATCGCCTCGATCCTCATCGTGATCTACCTGAGCATCCGATTCAGCCCGGCCTTCGCCTTCTGCGCCATCCTGGCTTTGCTGCACGACGTCTTCGTGCTCACCGGGGTCTACTCCATCCTGGGAAAGATCTTCAACCTGCCCCTGGGTGAGATCAACACCCTGTTCGTCACGGCCGCCCTGACCGTGATCGGGTTCTCGGTTCACGACACCATCGTCATCTTCGACCGGATCCGCGAGAACCTCCGTCAGGCCAGCCGGCTGACCTTCGAGCAGAATGTGAACCTCAGCATCATTCAGTCGCTGGCACGGTCGCTGAACACCTCCCTTACCGTCGTGTTCGTGCTGGTTGCGCTCTTCCTGATCTCGCCGACGAGCATCAAGGGATTCACTCTTGCGCTCCTGATCGGGATCGTCAGCGGCACCTACTCGTCGATCTTCAATGCCAGCCCGCTGCTCGTCGTCTGGCGACGGCTGAATCCTCGATAAGCGCGGGGTATACTCAGAGTTGAAGTGAATATCGGGTTCTTGGTTAGGGGCCGCGGGCCCTTTTTCTTTTCATGGCTGGCACCGAGGCCGCGCTGACCCGGCTCCGGGAGCTGTTTCGGCCGACGCTCGACTTCCTTGGCTACGAGCTCTATGACCTCAAGCTCACCGGTTCCGGTGGGCACCCAACTCTTTTAGTCGCCATCGACAGGCCGCAGGGGGTCAGCCTCGATGATTGCGAGAAGGTCAGCAAATCGTTGAGCGCGCTGCTGGACCAGGCCGACCCGCTCCCGACCCGGTATGACCTCGAGGTCTCATCACCCGGGGCCGAGCGACCGCTGCGGACTATCGACGAGTACCGTCGCTTCCTCGGACGGCGCGCCAACATCCGCTACCGGATGGGGGAGAGTGAGCGAGTCGCCGAAGGCCGGCTCCTGGCCGTCTCCAGCGAACAGGTCGAACTGCGTTTGCGCGACTCGAAAAAACATGAGGAGACGGTCACGGTGCCGTTCCCCGATATCCTGGCGGCTCGTCTGGCCGTCGACCTGTAAGTCACATGTTGAAGCCGGACTTCATCAAGGCGCTCGACCAGGTCCAGGAGGAGAAGGGGATCTCCAAGCAATCCCTGCTCTCACTCGTGGAAAGCGCCCTGGCCACCGCCTATCGCCGCGCCTTCAACCCGCCCGACGCCATCCGGGTCCAGGTCGACCCGGGTACGGCCGAGATCGCCATCTTCGGCCGGCGCCGGGTGGTGGAGCAGGTGAGCGATCCGGGTACCGAGGTCTCCCTGGACGAGGCTAAGGCGGCGCGTCCAGGTGTTGAACCGGGCCAGGTGGTCGAGGTCCCCCTGCCCACCGATGATTTTGCCCGGCTGGCCGCGCAGATCAGCAAGCAGGTCGTCTTCCAGCGACTGCGCGACGCGGAAAAGGAGCAGGTGCTCCGGGATGTGCTCGAGCACAAGGGCGAGATGGTGAGCGGAGTGGTCGAGCGGATCGCCGACCACTCGGACGGCAAGACCGTCTACCTGGAGCTCGGCAAGGCGGAGGGCGTGCTTGCTCCCGAGGAGCAGATTCCCGACGAGGTGCTTCGTCCGGGACAGTACCTCAAGGTGCTGCTGCTGGACGAGCGCAAACGTGGCCGTGGAGCCCAGGTCAACGTCTCGCGCGCCCACAAGGCACTCGTGCGCCGCCTGCTCGAGTTCGAGATCCCCGAGCTCCAGTCGGGCGCCGTCATTATTCGGGCGCTGGCGCGCGAGCCGGGGGTGCGCAGCAAGGTGGCTGTCTCCGCGCACCAGGAGGGGATCGACCCGGTGGGCGCCTGCGTAGGACCCAAGGGTGTTCGGATCCGCAGCGTCGTCGGAGAGCTCGGTACCGAGCGGGTGGACATCATTCCCTGGGCCGATGAGCCGGAGCGTCTGGTCGCGAACGCCCTCAGCCCGGCCCAGGTCAGCCGGGTGGAAATCGACCGCGAGTCCAGGACCGCGACCGCGCACGTCCCTGACAACCAGCTTTCACTGGCGATCGGGAAGGACGGCCAGAACGCCCGGCTCGCCGCCAAGCTGACCGGCTGGCGGATCGACATCAAGCCCGAACCTGCTGGCGCCGCGGAAGCGAACGCCTCCGCCGTGGCCGGCGCACCGCCGCCCGGAGATGCAGCTGGCTGAGCCCGAGCGGACCTGCGTCGGGTGCCGGCAGGTCAAGCCCAAGCGGGAGCTCGTCCGCGTGGTCGCCACCGAGACCGGGGCAGAGGCCGACTTGAGCGGCCGCCGGCCGGGGCGAGGAGCCTATCTCTGCCGGCAGGATGCCTGCTGGCGCGAGGCCGCCCGGCGTCGCAGCCTGGACCGTGCGTTACATCTGAAGCTGGACAGCAACGATTGGTCTCGGCTTCGGGCGGGAATACTTACAGAGCTCTCCTCGCAGGCAAGGTAGCCTTATCATTGCCTGTTGAGTTGCAAAGGATGGAACTGACATAGCCACTACCACCACACGCGGCATCAAGGTCCAGCAGCTCGCGAGAGACCTCAACGTCGAGGCTCGCGACATCCTGGACTTCCTCCGACCGATGCGGCACGCCCCGCGCCATGCGATGGCGGTGCTCAGCTCGGACCAGGAGGCGGCCGTGCGCACCCAGTTCGCCCCCGGGGCGCAGCCTGCCGAGGCCAAGCCCACCGGCAACGAGGGCAAGGTCCAGCTCCCGCCCACCCTTTCGGTCAAGGAGCTGGCCGAGTACCTGAACGTGAAGACCGTCGACATCATCAAAGAGCTGATGCGCAACGGCATCATGGCCAACATCAACCAGCAGATCGACTACGACACGGCCGCCATCGTGGCGGACACCTTCGGCGTGCAGGCGTCGCCCATGGCCATGGACGCCGCCATCGCCGAGGAGATCGTGGGGGAGGGGGAGGCCACCCAGGTCAAGCTCACCACCCGCTCCGAGCTCTTCAGCCTGGACGGTGAGGACCCGGCGACCCTCAAGCCGCGGCCCCCGGTGGTCACCGTGATGGGACACGTCGACCATGGCAAGACCTCGCTTCTGGACGCCATCCGGCAGACAAAGGTAGCGGCCGGCGAGGCCGGTGGGATCACGCAGAGCATCGGCGCTTATACGGTCGAGCAGAAGGACCGGGAAGGGAAGGACCGCCGGATCGTCTTCCTGGACACGCCCGGCCACGAGGCTTTCACCGCCATGCGGGCGCGCGGCGCCCAGGTCACCGACCTGGCTGTGCTCGTGGTCGCAGCCGACGACGGCGTGATGCCACAGACCGTGGAGGCCATCTCCCACGCCAAAGCCGCCCAGGTGCCGATCGTGGTCGCCATCAACAAGATCGACAAGGAGGGGGCCAACCCCGACCGGGTCAAGCAAGGACTTTCAGAGCAGGGTTTGGTGCCGGAGGATTGGGGCGGCCAGACCGTCATGGTCCCGGTCTCAGCCAAGCAGAAGACCGGACTCTCCGAGCTTCTCGAGATGATCCTGCTTGTCGCCGACATCCAGGACCTGAAGGCCAACCCGAACAAGCCGGCCGCCGGGACTGTGATCGATGCCCACCTGGAAAAGGGACGAGGCCCGGTCGCGACCATGCTCGTCCAGACCGGGACCCTGCGAGTGGGGGACAACATCGTGGTCGGGCATATCTTCGGGAAGGTGCGGGCCCTGCTCAACGATCAGGGCAAGAAGATGAAGGAAGCCGGCCCGGCCGCACCGGCGGTGGTCACCGGGCTTCCGGACGTGCCGACCGCCGGCGACGTCTTCCAGGTGGTGTCCAGCGAGAAGGTGGCGCGGACGATTGCCGGTCAGCGCGCCGAGCAGCGACGGGTGGCCGCCCTGGCGCAGACCCGGCGGATCACACTCGCCGACCTGGCCTCGCAGGTCGAAAAGGGCGCCATCAAGGACCTCAACCTGGTCCTCAAGGCGGACAGCAACGGCTCGGCCGAGGCGCTCAAGGGATCGCTGCTCAAGATCCAGGACCCCAAGGTCCAGATCAAGATCGTCTTCGAAGGCGTCGGGCCGGTGACCGAGTCGGACATCCTGCTGGCCGCGGTTTCAAATGCGCTGGTGATCGCGTTCAACGTCAAACCCGACGCTGCCGCCCAGCGAGCTGCCGAGCGCGAGAAGGTCGATATCCGGCACTACGATGTCGTTTACAACGTCACAAACGACATCGACAAGGCGATCAAGGGACTCTACGAACCCACCTTCGTCCAGGTGTGGGAAGGTCGTGCCGAGGTGCTTACCCCGATCAAGATTCCCAAGGTCGGAATCATCGCCGGGTCGCGAGTCCTGGAGGGGAAGATAACCAGCGGATCTATCGCCAAGCTCCTCCGCGGCAACGACCTGATCTTCGAGGGGCCGATCGGCGGCCTCAAGCGCTTCAAAGACGACGCCAAGGAAGTCGCCTCTGGATTCGAGTGCGGGATCCGGGTCGATGGGTACCAGGACTTCCAGCAGGGCGACGTGATCGAGGCGTACCAGGTCCGCCAGGCCTAGCCAGTGATCTCGGGCGTCCACGCGCTGATCTTTGCCAGGGATGCCGACAAGGTCCGGGCCTTCTTTCGGGATGTGCTCGGCTTCTCATCAGTAGATGCAGGCGGTGGCTGGCTTATCTTCGCGCTTCCACCGGCTGAGCTTGGGATTCATCCGACCGACGGCGACCCTCACCACGAGCTCTACCTGATGTGCGACGACATTCACGCGAGCGTCGCCGCGCTCGAGCAGAAGGGAGTGCAGATCACGCGCGCGATCACCGAGCAGCGATTCGGTCTGACCACGGCGATTCGCCTTCCGGACGGTGGCGAGCTGGCCCTGTACCAGCCTTCGCACCCGACGGCACTGACTGGCTAGCCCTGGCTAATCCTGGCTAGCCGGAGTACCCAGTAGGCAACAGCACGTCGCCGTTGCCGGTGGAAACGTAGACCTGCCAGTAGTAATAGCCGATGAAGGCTCGTTCGCTGACGATCATCTGCTGGGCGTAGAGCATGACCGCGCGGACGTAGCGCCAGCTCGGGTTGTAGTGATAGATGGCGTTGCCCATGTCGCTCGGGGCGCCGTTGGCATGTAGATACCGGGCGGCCGCCAGGATCGCATCGTGGGGGTCGTTGATGCTGCCTCGGCCGTAGGCGGCCCAGGTGGCGGGCATGAACTGCATCGGACCCTGCGCGCCCGCGACGCTGGTGCCCTGTACCCGGCTCATCCGGGTCTCGATCAGGTGGATCGCCGCCAGGTACTCCCATTGGACCCCGAACTGGCGCTGGGCTTCGCGATAGTAGTTGAGGAGCTGGTCGGCCGGGGGTGGGTCGACGATTCGCCAGTGTGGAAGGCCGTGCGCGTTGCCGTTGAGGGCTCGGATCTCGAGGTCGGCCGTCAGGTTTGCCTGGATGACCTGGCGGATATCGGGCGTCACCTGCGCCAGCACTGCGGGGACCCAATCAGAGTGGGCAACCAGCTGCCGGTAGGCGTCCTGCTGGAGTCGCGCCAGGTATGACATGAAGATGATCCGGGTTGCCGGCGAACGGATCCCTGACTCGGCGGTCTGGAGGTCGGCCGCCACACTGGTTGGGTCGGGGGCTGCGGCGGGCGTGAGCATGGTGATGGGTTGGCGCGCCGTCGGGACCGGCGTGACCGTGACCGCTCCGCCGGAGCCTGACGGCCGCTGGCTCGTCGCCGTGTACTGGCCGCCGGTGGGCGTCGCCGCCGCGCAGCCTGGCAGGGCAACCAGGAGAACA
>VBDY01000131.1 GCA_005882775.1 Chloroflexota bacterium
AGGCGCGCACGGGATCGCGCAACAACGACGAGCCGCCGGAGGTTTTGACCACCTTGGGCACCGGGCAGCCCATGTTGATGTCGATGATGTCGGCGCCGTGCTCGGCGGCCATCCGGGCGGCCTCCGCCATCACCTGTGGGTCGCCTCCCATGAGCTGGACCGATACCGGGCGCTCGTCCCAGGAAAGATCCATGAGACGGAACGACTCGCGATGCCGACGGACGAGGGCTTCGCTGCTGATCATCTCCGTGCATGCAAGCCCGGCGCCGAACTCCCGGGCGAGCTTGCGGAAGGGCGCGTCGGTGACCCCCGCCATGGGCGCGACGTAAACCGGTGAGCTCAAGGTGTACGGCCCGACTCTCATGTGTTCAGCTCGTAGATTAGTCGAAGCCCTTCGAGCATCAGCCGATCATCGACCACCTCGATCACGGACGTCTGTGAGGCAATCAACGTGCTGTGGCCGCCGGTGGCGATCACCCGAGCGTCGGCGCCCAGCTCCTTGCGCATCCGGGCGACCATCCCCTCGACCTGCGCGACGAAACCGAAGATGATCCCGGCCTGCATGCTCTCCACGGTGGTCCGGCCGATGACATGGCCGGGAGACCGAAGCTCGACCCGCTGCAGGCGGGCAGCCCGCTCGTAAAGGGCATCGACCGAGATCCCCATACCTGGCGCAATCGCGCCACCCAGGTAATCCCCCTCCCGGGAGATGGCATCATAGGTGGTCCCGGTCCCGAAGTCGATGATGATCAGCGGGCCCCCATATTTCCGGAAAGCCGCCAGCGCCGCCACGATCCGGTCGGCGCCGACCTCCTTGGGGTCGCGGTACAGGATCTTCATGCCGGACTTGATACCGGGCTCAACCATGAGTGGCTCGCGCCCGAAGTAGCGGCGGACCGCCTCGACCAGGCTCGTGTTCAGGGGTGGGACGACGCTGGCGACCACGACAGCCTCCACCGCCTTAGGATCCAGCCCCTCCTGACGGATCAGCTGAAGCATGGAGATGCCCAGCTCGTCCGGCATGCTGTCTCGCCGGGTGGCCAGCCGCCAGTCGTGGACCAGGCGCTCCCCCTGGAAGAGCCCGAAGGTCAGGTTGGTATTTCCGAGGTCGATCGCCAGCAGCATGGTGGTCAGTGTAACGGCGCTTTTGCGCGCCTTCCTGTTCCTAGAATTGGCTTCAGGATGATCGCCGATCCCGAGGTGGCCGCGGAGAACAGGCTGCTGCGACCGTTCCTGCGCGAGGGGCGGATCGTGCAGTGGCCCGCCCGCCAGCACATACGGCGCGTGCTACTCAGCGAGGTCGCGCGGTCATTTCCACCCGGCCTGCGAATCCGGGAAAAGGACGTCGACTCTCTACTGCACCAGTTCTGGCCGGATCACTGCCAGCTCCGGAGGGAGCTCGTCGAGCTGGGATTGCTCAACCGTAAGAACGGACTGTACTGGCGGATCGGCTAGTAAATATCCTCTTTGCGGGTGTCTTCGTCGGCCTCGGGCACGTCGATCGACTCCTCCTCGGCTGAGTCAACAGTGTGCATACCGTCCAGCTCTTCCGAGCCTTCCTCGCCGTCTTCGTCCGCGTCGTCCGGCGCGGCTGCCCGGTTGAGCAACGAATCTTTCGCGTAGGGCCGAAACTCGTCGCGGCCCCCCTTCTTGATGGTGAACGAGGGCTTGCCGAGGAATTTCGGGTCCTGATGCGTCTCCCGGATGATGATCCGGATGGCCGACCCTTCACAGGTCGCGACAGCTCCCGAGTACCGGTTTCCGCCTTCGATGAACTTGATCAGGCGCCGACCCAGAGCGTGCTCGAGGTGTCCCAGGTTGACACCTCGGCTCGTCTCGACATTCATCGTGTCGCCGTTGACGATCAGCTTGACCGGATCGCCGCCCGCCACCTTGGCGCACGGATCACCGTCGGTATGGAGGTGGAGGGCCGTCAGCGCCGTCTTGCCGGTCTCCTCGATGAAGGCGTCGACATCGACCTTAGCCCGGGAGATAGGGACCGGCGCCTTGCCGCCGCGAACGGCCTGCAGCTTGGCCAGGTTCTTCTGAGCGATGGGGTTGACCGGGTTCACCTTGAGGGTTCCCTGGTAGGCCTCCACAGCTTCATCCACCTGGCCCATCTCCGTGTATGCCTTCCCCAGCCGGTTCAGCGTCTCCTCGTCCGGACCGAAGCGATCCAGGACGATCCGGTTGACCTGGATAGCGTCGACCCAGCGACTGGCGAGGGCAAGCTCGATGGCCTCGTCGACGTACTGGGCCCGTGGTTTTATGCGCTCGGCGAATTCAGCCAGTTGGGATGCCTCCTCGGTGCGTGCTATACCCTACGCGGGGGTCAAAACCGTTGTCAAGCTTGCCGTTGGCTTTGCGCACTGGGTTCACAACGAACACACGGAGCGGTTGCTTGTGCCTCTCCCCAGGTCGACTGGTGGCCAGGGGCGGTACTTATTAAGAGGTATTAGAGGCCCAGGCATTCAAATTCGGCCCGAATTGACACTCCCTAGGCGACCGTGTATAAAGACATCGCCTTTTCGAAGCACTCGGTAAATCCAAGAAGGACAGGTGGAAGGAGGAAGAATGAAGCAACCCAGGATTCTGGTGGGGCTTGCTCTGGCCAGCATTGCGCTGGCGGCGTGCGGCAATTCGACCAGCGGCGGAAGCGCCAACAAGGGCACGATCAAGATCGGCGTCGATCTGCCGGAGTCGGGAGCCGAGACCTCAAATGGCATCCCGACCCTGAACGGTGTCAAGTTCGCCGTTCAGCAGAAGGGTTCCGTTGACGGTTTTAAACTCGAGTACTTCAACCTGGATGACGCCGTCAACGGTGTCCACGACGCCGTCAAGGGCGCCCAGAATGTCCAGCAGTTTGTCGACGATCCCAAGGTCCTGGCCGTGGTCGGACCGTTCAACTCCGGCGTGGCCCGGGCTGAGATCCCGAAAACCAACCGCGCCCACCTGGTCCAGATCAGCCCCGCGAATACCAACCAGTGCCTGACCAAGGACATCTATATTCCTACGGCCCTCAGCGGCAAGCCCGACGTGGACTGCAAAGCGGCAGGCCTGCCGTTCCCCAAAGACCTGCGTCCGACTGGGGCCAACAACTACTTCAGGGTCGCCACCACCGACGACCTTCAGGGGCCCGCCATGGCGGACTTTGCCCTGACTACACTTAGCATCACGAAGGTCGGCGTGGCGTCCGACGCCGAGGCGTACGGCAAGGGAATTGCCGACACCTTCTCCAGCCGCTTCACGGGTAAGGGCGGTACCGTGGTAAAGCGCCAGGATTTTCCGAACGCCTCCCAGGTACACGACTTCACTAGCTTCCTTCGCGCCGCTCAGCGAGCCGGCGCCCAGGGAATCTATTTCGGTGGCACCGATAGCAACAACGCCTGTGTCGTCCGCAACCAGATGAAAGGGATCTTCGCCGACAGCGCGCCCTTCATGGGCGGCGACGGCATCGTGACCGGCCAGTGCCTCAAGGATGCTGCTGCCCAGGCTCCTGGGATGCGCGGCACCGTGGCCACCGTCGATGCGAGCCAGCGCCCGGATGCCAAGGCCACGATCGACGCTTTCAAGGCAGCCTACCCGAACGCCAGCGACTACGGCGCGTACACGATGCCGTCCTATGACTGCACCCAGATCATCATCGCGGCCATCCATCGGGCGATCCAGGCCAACGGCGGCAACATGCCAACCCGCCAGCAGGTCCTCGACCAGATGTCCAAGACCGACTACACCGGCGCTCTCGGTCACACCAGCTTCGACGACAAGGGGGACACCACGAACAAGGTCGTGACGGTTTACGAAGCTAAGGGCAGCCCGGTTGATTGGGCATCCGTCAAAGCCTTCGATTACACCAACGGCCTATAAGCGCTAGCTGAAGGAGGAGGAGCCGCCGCTCCTTCTCCGCTCAGCCACGAGGGAGAGCCAGCTGGTCGGAGCGGTAAAACGTACGCGGAGCGCCCTCAGCGGAGCCGTCGGAACCTGGGCCTTCCTTGGCGGCTTTGCCCTGGTGTTGGTCGTCCTGCTGGCGCCCAAGGCGGCTTCCGACCTATCGCTGTTCGTCCAGATTCTGGTCATTGGAATCGCCAACGGGGCGATCTATGCGCTGATTGCGCTTGGGTACACGATGGTCTACGGCATCATCGAGCTGATCAACTTCGCCCACGGCGACGTCTTCACGCTGGGCGCCTTCCTCTCACTACCTCTTCTCGGCGCTTTCGGCCTGACCGAAGGGAAGTCGAGCGGCGTGAGCGTTTACCTGGCCCTGATCCTGATCGCGGCCATCGTGATGTTGTTGACCGGAACCATCAACGTGGTGATCGAAAGGGTCGCCTACCGGCCGCTGCGCAACGCTCCCCGCCTGGCTCCCTTGATCACGGCCGTCGGCATGTCCTTCATCCTGGAGGGCATCATGTACTTCTGGCGGGGCGCCAGCCCCATCCACTATCCGGACCTGATCCCCAACCCGCGTATCCCCCTCCTGGCCGGAGCGACGATCGGTTTGAAAGACATCATCGTGATCGTAGTCGCGATCGTGCTGGTCATCCTGCTCACAGTTTTCATCAACGGCTCCAAGCTCGGTAAGGCGATGCGGGCGACTGCCCAGGACCGCGAGGCCGCGCAGCTGATGGGCATCGACATCAATCGAACTATCGCGGCCACCTTCTTCATCGGCGCCGTGCTGGCGGGCGCAGGCGGCGTCATCTTCGGCCTCTACTTCAACAGCGTCCGGTTCGACCTCGGCTTCGGCGTCGGCCTGTTCGCCTTCACCGCCGCGGTCTTCGGCGGCATCGGGAACATCCAGGGGGCCGCCCTGGGCGGGCTCGCCATCGGGCTCGTTCAGGCATTCTCGAATGCCTACTACCAGTCCGCCCTGACGGATGTCTGGATATTCGCCATCTTGATCCTGGTCCTGGTCTTCCGCCCGACCGGTCTGCTGGGAATGCAGGTGCCGGAACGATGAGCCGGCAGGTTTCCAGTTCCGATTCGGCCATGCGCTGGGCCACCGGCTTCTTCCGCGATCGCAACCGCACCATCTACACCATCCTTCTGGTGGGGGCCCTGCTCTTCCCCAGCATCGCCGACATCACCACGGGGGGCGAGGGCAATCACCTGGTCAGCACGGCCGCGGATGCCGGTGTGTTCGTCCTGCTGGCGATCGGGCTCAACATCGTGGTGGGTTTTGCCGGCCTCCTCGACCTGGGCTACGCAGCCTTCTTCGCGATTGGCGCCTACACCTACGGCCTGCTGGCTTCGGGATTGCTCTCCGGCAGTCCGCTGCACCAGGAGTTCCACTTTCCGTTCTGGATCATGCTGTTCGTGGCGATGGGGGTGGCTGCCGCCTTCGGGGCCATCCTGGGAGCCCCGACTCTGCGGCTCCGGGGAGACTACCTGGCCATCGTCACTCTGGGTTTCGGAGAGATCGTGCCCCGGATCTTCCGCTTTCTGGGGGCCGGCTCGCCGATTGGCAACTGGACCGGCGGGGTCAACGGCATTGCCGCCATCGACCCGCCCACCCTTCCCTTCTTTCTCACCGGGCCCTGGGTGGGGGCTCCGATCCAGGTTGTCAAGCCCTTTGATTTCTCCGACCCGATCGCCTACCCGATGGACTTCTATCTGCTCATCCTGATCCTGGTCGTCCTCTCGATTTTCGCGGTCAACAACCTGCAGAACTCGCGGCTCGGCCGGGCCTGGATGGCCGTCCGGGAAGACGAAGTGGCGGCTGCCGCGAGCGGGGTGAACACGGTCGCCATCAAGCTGCTCGCCTTTTCCATCGGCGCTTCATTCTCAGGTTTCGCGGGATGCTACTACGGGGCCAAGCTCTCCACGGTGGGCTCCGAAAACTTCGAGTTCATCGTGTCGGTCACCATCCTGATCATGGTGGTGCTGGGGGGAATGGGAAACATCCCGGGTGTGATTGTCGGGGCGTTGACCATCTCGTTTGTCAATTTCTATGTCCTCACCAACTTGCCGGATTACGCCTCGAGCATTGCCAGTACCATCGGCCTCGATTTCTTGAACAAGTCGAGCGGCGACTGGATCGGGCTCCACGACGAAGTCCAGCGGCTCAACTACCTGATCTTCGGCCTGATCCTGGTGGTGGTAATGCTGCTACGACCGCAAGGCCTCTTTCCCAGCCGAATACGTGAGCAGGAGCTCGAGAAAGGCACCGCTGAGGAGGCGGTGTTCGACCTGCGCGAGGGTTCACCGGAATGACGGCGCCCGAAACCGAGCAGCCCACCATCCTGGCCCTTCAGGGTGTGACCAAGCGATTTGGGGGCTTGACCGCGGTCGGCAACGCCAGCTTCGAGATCAAGAAGGGCGAAATTTTCGCCCTGATCGGTCCCAACGGCGCCGGCAAGACCACCCTCTTCAACACCATCACCGGTCTCTACAAGCCGACCGCGGGCCAGATCATCTTTCAGGGTCGCGACGTCACCGGGCTCAAGCCCTACCGGATTGCCCACCTTGGTATCGCCCGCACCTTCCAGCAAATCCGGCTCTTCGCCTACATGTCCGCCCTCGACAACGTCCGGATCGGGGAGCACAGCCGGATGCACGCCAAGCTCTGGGACGCCGTCTTCAAGACTGGAAGGGCGCGCCGGGAAGAGGCGAAAGTGACCGAACGGGCTATGGAGCTGTTGGAGTTCGTGGGTATCCGCCAGCAGGCTCACAACTACGCCCGCAACCTGCCCTATGGGCACCAGCGCCGCCTGGAGATCGCCCGGGCTCTGGCCAGCGACCCGCGCCTTCTCCTGCTCGACGAGCCAGCCGCCGGTGCCAATCCACAGGAGAAGCGCGAGCTGATGGAGCTGGTGCAAAAGGTGCGCAGCCAGGACATCACGGTCCTGCTGATCGAGCACGACATGAAGGTCGTGATGGGGATCTCGGAGCGAATCGTCGTCCTCGACTACGGAGAGAAGATCGCCGAAGGCAAGCCCCAGGAAGTACGGACCAACCCGAGAGTGATCGAGGCGTACCTGGGAAAGAGCGCGTGAGGGCTCGACGTGGCGCTGCTTGAAGTCGATTCCATCAACACCTTCTACGGTCGGGTGCAGGCCTTGCACGGGGTGTCTCTGTCCATCGAAGAGGGAGAGATCGTGACCCTGATTGGGAGCAACGGCGCCGGCAAGACGACCACTCTCCGCACCATCTCTGGCCTCAACCCACCGGCGAAGGGCCGGGTCCGCTTCCGCGGCAGGGACATCACCGGGCTCGCCCCCAACCGAGTCGTCGGACTCGGGATCGGCCAGGTGCCGGAGGGCCGCCGGGTGTTTCACCGGATGACCGTCCGCGACAACCTCTTTTTGGGCGCATACGTTCGCAATGACCGGGACGACATCCGGGGGGATGAGGAGCAGATGCTCACTCTCTTTCCGCGATTGAAGGAGCGGCGCAACCAGATCGGGGGAACCCTGTCCGGGGGTGAGCAGCAGATGCTGGCGATCGGCCGAGCGCTCATGTCTCGGCCCAAGCTGCTGCTGCTGGATGAGCCCTCGTTGGGCCTGGCACCCATCATGGTCGATACCATCTTCCAGGTGATCCGGGACATCAATCAGCGCGGCACAACCATCCTCTTGATCGAGCAGAACGCCGCCAAGGCTCTGGCCGTAGCCAACCGTGGCTACGTGCTGGAGACCGGCCGGGTGGTGAAAGAGGGCACGGCCAGAGCCCTGCTCGAGAGTCCTGACGTCCAGCGCGCCTACCTGGGGATCTGAAGCGGGGTCCACCCGGATCTTTGCCCTCGGGTTGGCGGGCTCGCTGGTGGCGGGCTCCGGGCTGGCGGGATGCGCCAATTCCTCTGTGCCGTCTGTCCGGGGACCTGTGCTGGCGACCATCGCGGTCGGCGACCGGCCCGGGACTGCCGCCGTCGGCGCCGGGGCCGTCTGGGTTCCGAACACCGGAGCCGGGACTGTCTCCAGGATCGACCCCTCGACAAACCGGGTGGTGCAGACCGTCAGGGTAGGCGACGCCCATGACTTCTACACCCGCGTCTGCGAGCCGTACGGATCGGTCCATAGCTTCATGGGGACAACCTTCAACATCCGCCGCTGTGACCTTCCGAGCGCCGTGGCTCCGGGCCAGGGCACGGTGTGGATCACCAGAAATGACCAGCAGTCCGTTGTCGGCGTCGACCCCAACGGTCGGCAGATCGCCTCAATCCCGCTGGGTGTGACTCCCCTGTACCTGGTAGTCACCGACCGGGCGCTCTGGATGACGAGCTACCAGACCGATGCTATCGTTCGCGCCGACCCCGCGTCCGGTCGGGTGGTCAGCGTGATCCGTGAGCCTGGTCAGGGACCATCCGGGATCGCGGTTGGCGAGGGGGCCATCTGGGTCGCGAATAGCCGGGCGGGGACTGTCGTCCGGATCGACCCTGCTGACAACCAGGTCATCGCCACCGTCCCGATCGAGTGCGTGCGAGTCTGCGAGATCGGACCGGTGCCCCTGGCGGTTGCGACCGGCTTCGGGGCAGTCTGGGTCCGCAATGAGGGAAACGGCACCCTCTCCCGGATCGACCCCAAGACCAATCGGGTGGTGGCGACGCTGGACATCGACGCGTTCTATGGTCGGGATGGCCTGGACGCCATCGCCGTTACCCCGAGCGCACTCTTCCTCAGCGGCCTCAGTCTGCAACGGGTTGATCCGATCACCAATCGAGTAACTCGCTTGAGCTCGGAGACGGCCATTACTCTGGCCTACGGGATGGGATCGCTCTGGCTCACCGACATCACCGGGCGCATCCTCCGGATCGATCCCGGACAACTCCACTGAAGAGACCGCCGGTCGCCAGCTGGCTGCTCTTCTGCCTGCTTCTGGCGTCATGCACCGGCGTCGGTCCGCTGGGTGGCAGCAGCCAGACGATCCAGGGGACGATCAAGATCGGCCTTGAGCTGCCGCTCAGCGGCGAGGACATGCCTGACGGAATCCCCGCGGAGAACGGCGCCAACCTCGCGATCAAGAGCACCGGGCTGGTCTGCGGCGCCTCCAGCCATCAGGATGCGTGCTTTCGGCTGACGTCGGCGCCGTTCGACGATGTGGTGGCGGGAATTCACGACCCGGCTCGCGGCGAGCAGAACATCGGCCGGCTGGCCGAGAACGCCGGCGTTCTCGCCGTCATCGGCCCTCTCTACGACAGCGTTGCCAGTCGCGAGATCCCGGTAGCCGCTGCCGCGGGCCTGACTCTTATCAGCCCGGCCACCACCAATGAATGCCTCACCCAGGAACCCGCCGATGGCCACTGCGGCGGGCTGGCCCAGCGTCTTCGGCCCGGCGGAATCAGCACCTTCTTCCGGGTGGTGCCCACTCAGCTGAGCGAGGGCGATGCCGCGGCCGACCTCGCCAGCGGACGCCTCCTGCGGCGACGGGCATACGTACTCAACGACGGCACCGTCTTCAGCGCCGGGCTGGCGCGTCGGTTCGCGACTCGCTTCGCCGCGGGCGGCGGCACCGTGATCGACCCCGTCGACCTGGGGCCGGTGGACCCATCCGGCTCTAACGTCGGCCGCAAGCTGGAGATGGCTCGCGGTGCAGGGGCCGACGTCGTCTACTTTCCGGCATACCTTGCCAGCAGCGCCGCGCTTGCCCGGCTGGCGATGAAGAGCTCGATGCCAACCGTCCCGTTCATATCAGCGGACCGAATTGCTTCAAACCAGTTCGCCAAGCTGGCCGGCACGAACGCGGGCTCGAGCTATTACACGGTGCCGCGACCGTACGCGCCCAAACTGGCAACAGCCGCCGCCATGACCCGCCGCTACACGACCGAATATGGGAAGCCTCCGGGGGACTACAGCCTGACCAGCTTCGACGCGACCAACCTTGTGATCGCGGCAATCGGCCGCGCCATCGACGATGCCGGCGGACGGATGCCCAGCCGGAGCCAGGTCCTCATGGAAACCGCCCGGACCAGGAATTATCCGGGCGCCATGGGTCCGATCGGCTTTGATGGCAGGGGCGACACGACCTTGCGCCTGGTCACGGTGTTCGAGTGGCGTTCAGCGGCCGATCTGACCGGTCAGTTCGTCGACGAGATCCTGATCGAGTAGGTCGGGCTACAACGCCCGGCCGGTGAGAATGGCCAGCACGATCAGGTAGACGCAGATGACGGCGAACAGACCGTACTCGAAGACGATCCGCCAGTTCAGCGAATCGGCGAGCGTGTGCACTGTCAATCCCTGCCAGGCATACCAGGCGAAGGCGAGCACCACCGCAATGTAGGCGCTGCCCTGGTTGTTGAGGTAGGTGACCATTCCGAAAGCGCCAAAGGCCACCGTCCCGGCGGTCAGGAAGGCAGCGAGCAACGCGATGCCTTCTTTTTGGGTGGCCAGGCGAAAGCTGCGATAGCCACTGAACAACGCGACCGCGAAGATCCAGGAGAACCTCAGGATGTCGGGGAGATTCGACTGGAGGACCAGATAAAAAAGCGCCAGTAGCGACACAAACGTGCTCGCGTCCCGCAGGAATCGATGAAGCGGGAAGGTCCGACCGATGCCCCGGCAGAGGTCGACATAGCTGCTTGTGTAGATAACCGCGCCCATCATGAACATGGCCAGCGCATGCACACGCCAGTCCGGTGCGACCGCGAGCGAAAAGCCACTGGCGGCGACGATGGCCAGCACGGGCGAAACGTAATGATCGAGGCTCAGCCAGCCAGGAGTGGCGTTGCGCGCATGAAGAAAGAGCAGACCCGCCGTAACCAGGACACAGAGGATCGCCGTCGCCTGCCACACCTGCGAGGGTGCCAGGAGCTCGGACTTGAAGGTGAGGCCGACGATGACCGCCAGCGCCGAGAGCAGCGCCAGATAACGGGTGCCCAGCTCGGCCGGCCTGGGCGCGGTGGCAACCCGGATCCGGGGGATGCGTTGCTGGCCCGGCCGAGGGAGGATCGTGCTGGAGCCTGCCAGGGCCTCCGACATGGCGGCTAGTCTACACCGTGAACGCTTGTTTGGGCCTGGGGATACCGGCCGAACATCCCCCCGAATCTATATTCGAAAACGGATGTTCGAAGCTTGGCGCACTCTGTGGATACTGTGGATTTCTTGTGAGCTCGTGCGGCTCGAGCTCAGCCGTGGGTCGTCCCAGCCCGCCCGTATTTGTCTTCAAGTCTGACCACGTCCTCGATCTCGGGAGAGGACACCTCGAAGAATTCACATTCCTCCACCGCCACCATCCGGTGCTTCTTACCGGGCACGATCCGCTGAGACTGGCCGGGTCGAAGCCGGAGAGTCTGGATCACACCGGCATCGTCCTCGAGCTGAAGGTCCATGACCCCGCTGACGATCAGTATCGTCTCGTCCTTCTTACGGTGATACTGGAGGCTCAGCATCTCACCGGCATTGATGTGAATGACCTTGCCCAGGTACCGGTCTGTAATCGCGAAACGATTCTCCCAGCCCCACGGTTTGTTGACCCTGGCGCCGCCATCCGCGGCGTCAGGCAAGCTGGCGGACCCCGAGGCGTTCCTCCAGTGCCCCGAGTAACTGGTCAACCCGCTCCTTCGAGGAGGCCTCGCTGTAGATGCGTATCAGCGGCTCGGTGCCGCTGAACCGAACCAGCACCCAGCTTCCATCCTTGAGATAGAACTTGAAGCCGTCGTCCGTCCGTGAGCGAACCACCGGTTCTCCCGCCACTTCGCTCGGAGGCTCTTTTACGAGCTGGCCGTAGAGGGCAGCCCGGCGAGCAGCGTATTCGTCTCGGGAGAGCCGGATGTCATGACGATCGTAGTAATGCGGGCCGACCAGGTCCTCGAGATGTTTGAGGATCTTCGAGAGCGGCTGGCCGTAGCGCACGATCATGTCGGCGAAGAAGATCCCGGAGAGAATCCCGTCGCGTTCGGGAATATGCCCGCGAAAACCGAATCCACCGCTCTCCTCCCCACCCAGGATGGCGTTGGTCTCCGTCATCTTGGGCCCGATGTATTTGAACCCAACCATCAGCTCGTGCACGGTGACGCCAAACCGGGCACCGAGCTTATCGACCATCGAGGTGGAGGTCAGCGAGCGGACCACGTCGCCCTTCATCCCGCGCTTTTCGACCAGGTACAGCATCAGCATCGCCATCACCTGCAGCTGGTTGATGAAGTTGCCGGTCTCATCGATGATCCCGACCCGGTCTGCATCGCCGTCGTTGGCGATGCAGAGGTCATAGCCGCCCGCCTTCATCCGCTTCATGGCGTCGGGCATGTTGTGCGGGATCGGCTCGGGGTGCATGCCCCCGAACGCCGGGTTGCGCTCTCCGTGGATCTCGTCGATCGTGGTCTTCCCACCCGACAGGAGCCGCCGGACGTAACCCTGGCCGGCTCCGTACATGGGGTCGTGCAGGATGCGAAGCCCGGCCGCCTTGATCCCGTCGACGTCGACCATCCGGCCGATCTGGACCGCGTACGCGGGTTGCGGATCAAAGACCTGGATCAGACCCTGCTGCTCAGCGTCCTCATAGCGCAGCTGGCGAACCCGTCCACCGCGCTGCACCAGCTGGATCTCTTGCTCCAGCCGGTCGGTGACCTCGGGCGAGGCCGAGCCGGCGTACTCGGGCTTGTATTTCAGCCCGCTGAAGTAGTACGGGTTGTGGCTGGCTGTGATCACCAGCGCTCCGCTCACCTTCCTGTCGAGGATGGCATAGGAGGAAACCTGGGTGGGCGCGGGCTCATTGATCACCAGGGCCTTGATCCCGTTACCGGCCAATACCTGGGCGACCTCGCGGGCAAACAGGTCAGAAGCAAACCGGGTGTCGTAACCAACCACGGCGGCGGGATTGGGACGTGACCGCAGGTACTGGGCGATGCCCTGGGTCGCCACCCGGACCGACTCGTAGGTGAAGTCATCGGCGATGACGCCGCGCCAGCCATCAGTACCGAACTTGATTTCCACCGGCCAGCTAATCCTAAGCCGGTCTAGCTGGCTTGCGCCGCGCGGTTGCGCAGGTGCGACTGTGGCTCGACCCCCGCGGCGGCGAGGTCGTGCTCGAGCATCTCCCGGATCAGCTCCTCGAAGGCGATCTTGGGCCTCCAGCCGAGCTTTGCCTGGGCCTTGCTCGGATCACCGCGCAGGTCCGGGACCTCGGCCGGCCGGAAATATGCCTGGTCCACCTCGACATACTTCTGCCAGTCCAGGCCGACCAGACCGAAGGCCAGCTCAACCAGCTGACGAATACTCCATTGCCGGCCGGTGGCGATCACATAGTCGTCGGGCGCGTCCTGTTGCAGCATCAGCCACATAGCCTCGACGTAATCGCGGGCGTGACCCCAGTCTCGCTTCGATTCCAGGTTGCCCAGCCGGAGCCTTAAGGTGCGCCCGGCCAGGATGGCCGCCACCCCACGCGTCACCTTACGGGTGACGAAGTTCTCGCCCCGGCGCGGTGATTCGTGGTTGAAAAGGATGCCACTGCAGGCGAACATGCCGTAGGCCTCCCGGAAGTTGACGGTCATCCAGTGCGCGTAGACCTTGGCCACCCCGTACGGGCTGCGCGGGTGAAAGGGTGTCTGCTCGTTCTGGGGAGGAGGCGTCAAGCCGAACATCTCAGAGGTCGATGCCTGGTAGAACCGCGTCGGCCGGCCGGTGGCTCGAATCGCTTCCAGCAGGCGGGTGGTGCCCAGCCCATCGGTGTTACCTGTGTACTCAGGCTGGTCGAACGAGATGTGGACCTGGCTCTGGGCGGCAAGGTTGTAGATCTCGTCCGGCTCGACCGTCATCACCAGCCGGTTGAGGCCGCCGGAGTCGGTCATGTCGCCGTAATGCAGGACGAATCGAGCGGCGTCGAGGTGGGAGGGATGGGCGTGTTCGAGATGGTCGATCCGGCTCCGGTTCATGGTCGACGACCGCCGCACCACCCCGTGGACCTCGTAGCCCTTTTCCAGCAGGAGCTCGGCGAGATAGGAGCCGTCCTGCCCTGTGATCCCGGTGATCAGTGCGCGCTTTGCCACGGCCACCAGTGTAATGACAGCGCTAGAGGTATTCTTTCTTTCCCATCTGCTTCAGGCGCTCGACGATCAGCTTCACATCCTGCGAGCGGGCCTTGGGGCAGATCAGGATCGCGTCCTCAGTTTCTATCACCACCATTCCCTCGAGTCCCACCGCCGCCACCAGCTTTCGGGTGGAGTGGATCATGCAGTCCTTCGAGTCGATCAGGATGTGGTCCCCCTCTGCGAAGTTCCCCGCGTCGTCCTGCTCGAGGATGTCGTGAAGGTCCGCCCACGATCCAACGTCGTGCCATTCGAACTGGGCACCCACCATGAGGAGGTTGGGGGTCCGTTCGAGCAGTGCGGTGTCGATGGCCTCGGTCGGCAGCTGCAGATAGCTCTCCGTGGCCGCCGCCTGTTTCCCGGCGCGTATCTCCGCCGCGTACTGATTGAGTCCCTGCCCCAGCCGGGGAGCGTGCTCCTCCAGCTCGCGAAACAGCACGCTGACCGGCCAGCTGAACAGGCCCAGGTGCCACAGGTATCCACCGTCCTTGACGTACCGCTCGGCCGTCTTGAGGTCGGGCTTCTCCACGAATGCCTTTACCCTGTAGGCCGGCTGGGCGTGCTTGCCGGGCACGCGCTCACCCAACTGGATGTAGCCGAATGCCGTCGATGGGTACGGAGGTTTGAGGCCCACCGTCACCAGGGTTTTTTCCGACTCCGCCCAATCCGCCTCCGCCTTGAGGGTGCTGAGGTACGGTTCCCAATCCCCGCCCAGGTAATGGTCGGCATGGACCGAGATCATGGTGGCGTCCGGATCGGTCCGAGCAATGGTGACCGCGGCCAGACCCAGGGCGGATGCTGTCCCGCGACGGGCCGGCTCGATGATGTAGTGGTCCTCGGCCAGCTCGGGAAGCTGGGCCGCGATGCTCTCCACCTGCGACCGCTCCGTAATCACGTACACGTGCTCGGTCAGGCTGCGGACTCGAGCGAATGTCGCCTGCAGTAGGGACTGCTTCTCGTGAAACGCGAGCAGGTGCTTGGGATGGTCCTCACGAGAACGCGGCCAAAGCCTGGTACCGCTGCCCCCGGCAAGGATGACCACGTGCCGGGACACTAGCTCGCTGCCTCGACCCGGCGCCAGTACTCGAGCGTGTCGCGGAGAGTGTCGCCCAGCGGAATTTGCGGTCGCCATCCGGTGGCTCGGCGAAAGCGGCCGGCGTCGCAGATGTAGGTCCGTGGATCGACGGTCCGGATCAGGGCGCGATCGACCCTGACCGGGACCGGACGGCGGCTCATGCCCATCAGGCTAGCGAGGATCCGGCGCAAAGAGACGGCCCGCCCGGAACCGAGGTTGTAGACGGCGCCGGGTCGGCCCTTTTCGATGGCCAGGCGGTAGGCCCGGACCATGTCGCGGACGTCCGTGAAGTCGCGCCGGACGTCGAGGTTGCCGACCCTCAACGCAGGCCGCTGGCGACCGAGCTCGATCAGGGCAAGCTGCCGGGCGAAGCTGGGGATGGCGAAGTGAGACGACTGACGAGGGCCGGTGTGGTTGAAGGCGCGCACTCGCACCACGGGCAGCTTCAGGCTCAGGTAGTACTGGAAGGCAAGGAAGTCCTGGGCCACCTTGCTCACACCGTAGGGCGTGACCGGCCGCAGCGGCGTGTCTTCGTCGAGCGCCCGCGCCCGGCCGGACGGTTGTCCGTACTCATCGGTCGACCCGACCACCAGGACCCGTGGCTGCTTAACGAGGCGGGCGACGGCTGCCAGCAGATTGGCCTGGGCGCCGACGTTGTTGATCAGGGTTGCGGCCGGGTCGGCCCAGGAGTCGGCCACGCTGCTGAGTGCGGCCAGGTGGAAGACCCAGTCCGGGCGCAGCCGCTTGACCAGGGCGTCCACACTGGCCCGCTGAAGCAGATCGACGTGATGGCAGCGGACGGACGCAGGAAGCTCGGCTTGCGGCGAGGGCCGCGCGTGCCGGGTCGTGCCATGGACCAGGTGATGCTCCTGGAGCAGAAGCTCGCAGAGATGACTCCCCGCGAAGCCGTCGACACCGGTGACCAGTACGACCCGCCGCCGGGACGTCAGCCGTTCTGCGACTCCACCACCTTCAGGCGCTGAACGCCGGCCTCCGAGGCGAGCAGGTCGGCTTTGTCGGTCCGCTCCCAGGGAAGATCCAGGTCGGATCGGCCGAAATGACCGTAGACGGCCGTCTGCTTGAAGATGGGCCGGCGCAGGTCGAGCTCGCGGATGATTCCCAGCGGGCTCAGGTCGAAATGCTCGTTGACCAGTTTTTCGATCACGCTCACCGCAACCTTCTCCGTCCCGAAGCAGTCGATCAGCACCGATACCGGCTTGCGGACGCCGATGGCGTAAGCGACCTGGATCTCGCACTTGCTGGCCAGCCCGGCGGCCACGATGTTCTTGGCCACGTAGCGGGCCGCGTAGGCTCCGGACCGGTCGACCTTCGATGGATCCTTGCCGGAGAAGCAGCCTCCACCGTGCCGGGCGTAGCCCCCGTAGCTGTCGACTATGATCTTCCGCCCGGTGACGCCGGCGTCGGCCCGGGGTCCGCCCAGGACGAAGCGGCCGGTGGGGTTGACGTGGATGATCGACTCGCGGTCGAGCATCTGGGCGGGGACTACCACGTCGAGGACCGTTTCCCTGAGGTCATCGCGGATGCGTTCCAGCTCCGCCTCGGCCGTGTGCTGGGCGGAGAGGACCACGGTGTCGATCCGTCGGGGGCGCCCATCGACGTACTGGACCGTCACCTGGGTCTTGCCATCGGGCCCCAGGTAGGGGACGGTTCCGTCCTTGCGTACCCTGGCCAGCTGGCGGGCCAGCTGGTGGGCCAGCTGGATTGGCATTGGCATGAGCTCCGGGGTCTCGTCGCAGGCGAACCCGAACATCATCCCCTGGTCACCCGCGCCTCCGGTGTCGACTCCCTGGGCGATGTCGGGCGACTGCCGCTGAATGGAGACGATGACGCCGCAGGTTTCCGCGTCGAAGCCCCAACCCGGCTTTCCATAGCCGGCCTCCTCGATGGTGTCGCGGATGATGTCGCGCATCTCGACATAGGTATCGGTCGTGATCTCACCGATCACGAAGGCGAGCCCGGTGGTGACAGCGGTCTCACAGGCCACCCGGCCAAGCGGGTCTTTCTCCATGATGGCGTCGAGGATCGCGTCCGAGATCTGGTCGGCGATCTTGTCCGGATGCCCCTCCGTCACCGACTCCGAGGTGAAGAGGCTGGTGACCCGGCTCACCTGGTCCCGGACTCCCACCCACCCAGGTAGCGCGCCTGCTCCTCGCTCAAGGTGTCGATCCGGATGTCCATCGCGGCCAATTTTAAACGAGCGATCTCACGATCTATGTCCCCGGGCACCGGGTAGACCTTGCGTTCGAGGGAGGAGCCGTGCTTGACCAGGTACTCGGCCGAGAGCGCCTGGTTGGCGAAGCTCATGTCCATGACGGCGGCGGGGTGGCCCTCGGCAGCGGCCAGGTTTACCAGCCGTCCCTCGGCCAGCAGGTAGAGCCGGCGGCCGTCTCTGAGCCGGTACTCCTCCAGGGAGGTCCGGATGGTGCGCACGCTTTCCGCCATACCGTCCAGGACGTTCAGGTTGATCTCGTCGTTGAAATGCCCAGAGTTGGCCAGGATGGCGCCGCTCTTCATCGCCTTGAGCTGGGCTTCATCCACCACATTGATGTCACCGGTAACAGTCACGAAGATGTCACCCTCTCGGGCTGCGTCAGTCAGTGGCATCACACGGTAGCCGTCCATGACTGCCTCGAGCGCCCGGACCGGGTCGACCTCGGTCACGATCACGTGCGCCCCCATGCCTCGGGCCCGCATGGCCAGGCCGCGGCCGCACCAGCCGTAGCCGCAGACAACGAAGACCTTGCCCGCCAGCAGCACGTTGGTAGCACGAATGATGCCGTCGATCGTGCTCTGGCCCGTCCCGTATCGGTTATCGAAGAAGTGCTTGGTCTGGGCCTCGTTGACGGCGATGATCGGAAAGCGCAGCAATTTCTGCTTGGCCATGCTCTGCAGCCGGATGACCCCGGTGGTCGTCTCCTCGGTGCCACCCACGATGCCGGCGGCCAGCTCAGTGCGGTCCTTGTGCAGTCCCGCCACCAGGTCGGCGCCGTCGTCCATGGTGATGGTCGGCCGGTGGTCCAGGGCTGAGCTGATGTGCCGGTAGTAGGTCTCGCTGTCTTCGCCCTTGATAGCAAAGACGCTGATGCCATGGTCGACCACCAGCGAGGCGGCCGCCGGATCCGCCGTGGAGAGCGGATTGGATGCGCAGAGCACGATATCGGCGCCGCCGGCCTTGAGCGTGATCGCCAGGTTGGCAGTCTCGGTCGTGACATGCAGGCAGGCCGACAGCCGCTGACCCTTTAGCGGTTTTTCCTTCTCGAACCGCTCCCGGATCTGGGCAAGCACGGGCATCTCCTGGGCGGCCCACTCCACCATCCGGCGACCATCCGCTGCCAGCCTTGGATCCTTGATGTCGTAGCGCTGCGCCGGGATAGTCGCCATCGCCTCTGCCCTAGCGTCCCTTGAGGACATGGTCCTCATCGAGCGAGATCATCCTGACAAGGGTACTCAACCGGCGTTCGATCTCGGCGGCATCAGCCTTCACCATCCGGCGGACGCTGAAATCCTCGACGGCCAGAGAGCCGAGCACATTTCCGTACAGCATCGCCTGGCGCAGGGCAGGCTCCTCAGCGTGACCTGCCCGGGCCAGCGCACCGAACAGGCCCCCGGCAAAGGCGTCGCCCGCGCCGGTGGGGTCGCGGACGGTTTCCAGGGGAAGGGCCGGGGCCGCAAAGACGCGCTCCCTGGTAAACAGTAGCGAGCCAACCTCGCCGCGTTTGATGATGACGCACCGGGGACCGTAGGAGAGGATGACGCGGGCAGCGGCCGGCAGGAAGTTCTCGCCCGAGAATTGCATGGCTTCCTCGTCGTTCATCAGGACGCAATGCACCCGGCGAAAGAGTCGCTCCACCCCCGCCATCTCGGTATCGAGCCATAGCTTCATGGTGTCGCAGGCGATGAAGTCGGCATCACCCACCTGATCCAGGACTTCCAGCTGCAGGGCCGGCTGGATATTGGCCAGAAAGACGAAGCGTGAGTCTCGGTATTTGTCGGGGAGCTGCGGGTGGAAGTCAGCGAAGACATTGAGCTGGGTGTCGAGTGTCACCCGACTCTCCAGGCGGGGCCCCGAGTACCGGGCGCTCCAGCGGAAGGTCTTGCCAGGTTTGACCTGCAGTCCTTCCAGGTCGATGCCCCGCTCACGAAAGAGCGCGTGGTGCTCCTTTGGCAGGTCCTCGCCGACCACGGCGACCAGGCGCACGGGCGCGAACATGCCGGCCGCCAGCGAGAAAAAGCTGGCCGAGCCACCCAGCACGTCGATCACCATCTCCTGTGTGGTCCGGACGGCGTCAAGGGCAACCGATCCCACCACCAGGATCGGATGGGTGGGAGCTGCCACCTTAGAACTGGAGGTGGGAGACGAAGTCGTAGCCGGCCAGGTTTTCGGCCCCCTTCAAGAATTTCAACTCGACCAGGAAGGAGATGCCGATCACCTTTCCTCCCAGCTGTTCGACCAGCCTGGCGGTGGTTTTTGCCGTGCCCCCGGTGGCGAGTAGATCGTCGACGATCACCACCCGCTCGCCCGTCTTGATAGCGTCCTTATGGATCTCCAGGACGGCCGATCCGTACTCGAGGGCGTAAGCCTCAGAGATCTTCTGGTAGGGAAGCTTGCCTTCCTTGCGAACCGGGACGAAGCCACAGTTCAGCTCATAGGCGAGAGCCCCGCCAAAGATGAAGCCGCGCGATTCGACCCCGACCACCACGTCGACCGGCCGGTCCCGGTAGGTGCCGGCCATCAGGTCGACCGCCTGATGAAATGCCTGTGGATCCTTGAGCAGCGTGGTGATGTCCTTGAAGAGGATGCCGGCCTTGGGAAAATCGCGAACATCGCGGATCTTTTCGCGCAGCGCCTTTAGCGCCGCGTTGTCCGGTGCCGGCCGTTCGATCACGGCCGTAGTTTAAGCCCGCCACGGACGACCGCCCACTCCTCGCGGTCGACCGCTTCAAGCCAGACCAGCGCCGCCACGTACACGGCCGCCGCGATCGGGATGACGAGCAGCAAGGTCCATGACCGGATCACGAAAACGACCGCCCCCATCAACGCCCCGCTCGCCAGCACCCGAGCCACGCTGCTGATAACTGGCAAAGCCGCCAGCTGGCGGCGCAACAGCCACCAGGCGCCCAGAAAAAGGCCGAGCTCGGTCAGCGAGGAGGCCGCCGCCGCCCCCAGGTATCCATAGAGCGGGATCAGGATCAGGTTCAGGGCCACGTTGAGGGCGAGGCTGGCCAGGGCGAGCCTGGTGAAATCGGCCTGCCGGTTCATCGCGGTCAGGGTGTAGATGAAGGCGTTGTTGACGAAAAGGAAAACAACCGAGGGGGCGAGCAGCTGCAGGGCGCCGATCGACTGCTCGAAGCCGCGGGTCGAGTGAACCAGCGAGCCGGCGGTCAGGATCAACCCCACCGCCAGCGGTATGGCCAGGATGGCGAGCATCTTGTACGACTTCACAAAGGCATAGACGAGGCGCTCTTTTCCGGCTATCGATAGGATCGCCAGGGCTGGAAAGACCGCGCCCATGGCTGATTGAGGAATCCAGGCCACCGCGTCTATGTACTTGTTCGCGGCCGAATACCAGCCCACCATCTGGAAGTTGCGAAAGAGCTGGAGCAGGACCACATCCAGCTGGGCATAGACGGTCGCGATCGTGAAGCCTAGCGCGAGTGGCACGCCGGAGGCAAGCAGCTTCCTAAGAAACGCCGGCTCGAAGCGCACCGCGATCGGATCGCGCCAGCCCAGCCGCACAACCAGGACTGCCAGGACGCAGGTGAACAGGTAGCTGGCGGCATACACCCAGAGAAACGCGTCCCAGCTGGCGTGGCGGCTGATCGCGAACAGGGTTAATAGGATGAGCAGACCCGACTCAGCCAGGATGGCGACAGCCTCGTACCCGAGGCGGCCGCGGATATAAAAGATGGCGCGCAGCAAGCTCGAGTAGGAGGTGGTGAGCAGCAGGACGAAGGCACCCAGCGTGTAGGGGAAGAGCGCCGGTGCCAGTAGCCGAAGCGCCGCCGAGAGTATCACGAGCGCAACCAGGGAGAGCACAAGACGCGCACTCAGCAGGTTGCCCAGGTATCTATCCAGGAGGGTGCGGTCGCGGGAGACGTCCCGCACGAAAACCGTTTGCAGACCAAGGTCGGCGATCACGCCGGCCAGGGTCGCGTAGACGACCATGGCCGCGAACCGGCCGTAACGCTCGTCGCCCAGGTGGCGCCAGAGGAGCACCACCACCAGGAAGACGCCTACCTTGGCGAGCGCCCGCGCTCCCACGACCAGCGCGCTGTTGCGCAAAGTGCGGCTGGCCAGACTCACGCCGGGCAGTTTAGCGCGCTATTGCCCAGCTCACGATCACGGACACGGTCAGCTGCACGTTGGGCGGGGCGATCTGAGTGTCGGCGCTGCCGGCCCGGGCCGCGCCCATCATCGGGAACGGGTACGGCGCGTACTGCTGGCTGGCGTTGATGGAGAGGACATTGCCAAGGGAGATGCCGGCCGCGGTCGCCATTGCCTGCGCCTTGGTGTGAGCGTCCTTGACGGCAGCGGCCAGGGCTGCCGCCTCGTGGCCACCCCGATCGGAGGTGTCATAGCTGATCCCCTGGACAGTGGTGGCCCCGCCCGCCACGGCGGCGTCGATCGTCGAGCCAATCCGAGCCAGGTCGCGCACCGTGAGCTCGAGCGTGTGGTTCGCCGTAAAGCCGGTGAGGAGGGCGGGCTGGGTGCCGTTGCGGTAGTCGTACTGAGCGAAGACCCCGAAGCTGATGGTTTTGATGTCATCCGGCCGGACGCCGGACTGCTGGACGTGGGTCCGAACCCTGGCCACCAGGGCGGCGTCATCGGCAGCAGCCCGGGTAGCCGTCGGCGCGGACGTCTGCACGCTCACGCTGATGTGTGCCAGGTCAGGCGTCACCTGGACGATGGCGGTGCCGGTCACGACCACGCTGGAGGTGTCGCTGGCGGGCGCCACGCCCGGAAGGAGATCAGCCGTCAGGCCGGCTCGAGCCGGCGACGTGTGCGGGCCGAAAGAGGATCCGGCAACAAACGCGATCGCGAGACCGGCAGCGCCAAGCACCTTTGCCCAAGCGGGCTGAGCCGCAAACATTGTGTGTACCTCCGGGAGCAGTTTCGCTCTCCAGTAAGTGAGACGGGCCCACCCTGCAGAAGTTCCCGGGCGTGTCCAGGGCTTGCCCGGGTTCCCGTAACATCGCTTGACGATGCCAACCACCGCCCCACGGGTGTTCAGTGGCATTCAGCCTGACGCTCCAGCCCACATCGGAAACTACCTCGGCGCCATTCGTAACTGGGCGCGCGAGCAGGACCGGTACAACAACATCTTCTGCATCGTCGACCTGCATTCGCTGACGCTCCCGATCGATCCTGCCACCCTGCGCGAACAGCGTCTCGTGCTCGCCGCAACGCTGCTGGCGAGCGGTATCGACCCGCATAAGTCGGCTCTCTTTCTGCAGTCAGACATTCCGGCGCACTCAGAGCTGGCCTGGATCCTCGAATGCTTCACGCCCATGGGCTGGCTGGAGCGAATGACGCAGTTCAAGGAGCGAAGCGCACGCCTCGGCAACGAACGTGTCGGAACCGGCCTGTTCACCTACCCGGCCTTGATGGCCGCGGACATCCTCCTGTACGACACCAATGTGGTCCCCGTGGGAGAGGATCAGCGCCAGCACATCGAGTACACCAGGGACCTGGCGAAGCGGATCAATCAGCGCTTCGGCGAGATCTTTGTCATCCCCGAGGCTTTGATCAAGGAGGCAGGGGCGCGAATCATGGGGCTCGACGACCCGGAGGCCAAGATGAGCAAGAGCATCGCCGCATCATCGCCCGGGCACGCGGTCATGATCATTGACTCGCCCGATGACATCCGCAGGAAATTCGCGCGAGCCCAGACCGACGCCGAGCCTGCTGTCCGATTTCCCGCGGGTCCAGGCGTCACCAACCTGCTCGAGATCTACCGTACCGTCCGGGAGCTCGGCTGGGAGCAGGTCAAGGAGGAATTTGCCGGCAAGCCATACAGCGAGCTGAAGCGGGGGGTGGCCGAGGCCGTGATCGAGGCGCTCAGACCCATCCAGGAGCGGTATCGGGAGATCCGCCAGGACGACGCCGGGCTGCGCCGGACCCTCAAGGAAAGCGCCGAGCGGCTTGCCCCGATCGCCAACGCCACCCTGACCCGGGTCCAGCAAGCGGTCGGGCTTCGCTAGCTACCAGTTCGAGTAGGGCGGTACCGCACCGGGTCGGAATGGATCCGTCGGGTCGCTGAGGAAGACGCTCCATTGCCGCTCCGGGAGGGAGAGCGTGTACACGACCCGGCCCTGCGGATAGCGCTGGGCAAGGGCGGGAAGGGTGACGCGGTCTTTCGGATCGAACACGGCAGCCAGCCGACCGCCGGCAGGCAGTTGCCCGATGGCGGTGAAGGGCAGGAATGTCCAGGAGGTCTTGCCTGCCGTGGCAAAGGTCACGGGAATGCTCCGAAAGGTGTCCGGCGTCACGATCCCCTTGCTGCTGTAAGTCAGCGAAACATAAAGCGAGCGGCCATCCCAGCTGCTGTTGTCGAGGAACCGCCCGAGGTCTACCCGATCGCCGAGGAATTCCTGGTAGAGCCCGTGTACCTGCGGATACACCACGAAATAGAAGGTTGCGGTCCAGGCGAGGCTCAGCGCCAACACGGCTCCGGCGAGGATCGGACCCAGCGCCCGTGGCACCCGATCGATCGCCGCCGCCAGACCGATGCCTGCCAGCAGGTAGGCGGCCGGCACCAGGCCGCTGGCCCGGAGGAAGTGTGGCGTCCGGTCGGAGAGGAGGACGACCAGGGTGAACACCACCAGCCAGATCAGCACAAACCCGTATTCCGGCTGGCGACGCCGGTCCCAGGCGAGCTTCAGGCCGTAGAGGAAGGCGATGCCGACCAGAGGGTCGAAGAGAGGCAGGTGGGGGACGTCGTATTGCATCTCCGGGTCGCCCCAGAGGTTGAACATGGGGACAGTCAACAGGAGGTGCTGCCCGAGACGAAGCGGCAGCTCGATCGGAGATCCACCGAACACGGAGACTCCGAAGCCCCGGTCCAGGGTGTCCGGATGGAAAGCGATGGCGAGCAGGAGCGGCGCAGCCGTGACCACGCCGGCGCCAATGTAGGAGACCAGCTCGCGCCGACCCGGAAGGGGGCGGTGCTGCCGCAACCAGACGAGACCGGTGCCCGCCAGCACCAGGGCGAGCACCCGGTAGCTGGTGTAGGTGTAGGCACCCAACCCCAGGACCACGCCAGCGACCGTCCAGCGCCATACGCGGCCCGAGCGGTAGGCCCAGATCACCGTGAGGAACACCAGCTCGACGAACAGCGGTAACAGCAGCGTCCGATAGCCGATCCGGCTGAAGTGCACGTGCCAGAAGGAGACCGCCAGCAAGGCCGTGCTCAGCAGAGCGACCCGCCGTCCCAAGATGCGGTCGGCCAGGCCAAAGTGGACGAGCAGGGTGAGAAGACCGATTACCACCGTGGTCAGGTAGAGCGCCACCGGCCGGATGCCGTTGAGCCAGAGGCTGACCGCGTCCAGCCAGACGATCATGCCCTCGATTCCGTTGCCGGCCCCCCGCTGGTAGAGCACCTGGAAACCGTGCTGCAGCGAATCGAGACCGTTTAAGGCGACGTCGCTGTAAACGCCTGGCGGGAATGTATCGAGGCGGTAGAGGCGAAGCCCGGCCGCCACCAGGAGGATTG
This sequence comes from Chloroflexota bacterium, assembly GCA_005882775.1. Lineage (GTDB taxonomy): Bacteria > Chloroflexota > Dormibacteria > CF-121 > CF-121 > VBDY01. The sequence continues at coordinate 24,770 of VBDY01000131.1, forward strand.
CCACCAATGCAAGCGCGGCTCGGAGCCGCCGGGATGGTATCGCCTGGGCCTCAGAGGTAGCCGCGACCGCCGCTACGTTGCGCCCTCCACGAACTTCTCCGTGACCTGGTACTCGAGGTACATACCGAGCATCAGCCGGGTCTGCGCCTCCAGCGCCGGGAGCACGCTCAAGAGCAGCCCCACCACCGGGTACAGGACCAACACCAGGTAGGACAGCACCTTCCTGGGAAGCGGCCACTGTCGCGGTTGAGGCGGATCCAGGCGAGCCTCGATCAGGATCAGAGCCGCGATGTTCAGCAGCATGATGTTGAGCAGCACGACGGCATATCCGCCGAGGGTCTCGGCCGCATTGCTCAGACTCCAATCGAGGTTGATGATCCGGGGGATGGCCGCCCCGAACAGCAGCAGGACGGGCAGGGTGGTCCAGGTGAGGTGGTTGAAGATCATGTAGCCATACCGCCGAGCCCGCAGCCAGAACGGGATCCGGGTATGCCGCAGCAGGCGGACCGTGACGTAGGGGACGTCGCTCACCCCCCAGGCCCACCGCTTGATCTGGTTGTACTGGTTGACGTGCGTGCTCTTGAGGTCGCGCGCCTTGGGCGCATCTCCGTAAATCGGCAGGAACACCGGGTGCATCTTGAGCCGGCCCTCGGTCTGGAAGAAGGCCTTCCAGTAGAAGCGCGAATCCTCCGGGATGACGTCATCGTCCCAGTAGCCGACCCGGGCCACCAGGTCCAGCGACATCGAATAGCTGCTGAAAGCGACCAGCCGGTCGGGTCGCGATTGCAGGAACATCTGCCACTGGGTGCAGGCGCTGGCCATCACCCGGACCGCGGGTGGAACGCGCCAGAGGTTGTTGTGGAACATAGGGACCGGCTGAAAGATGGTCTCCAGCCGCGCAGGCTCCCGGACGAAGTGATAGGTCAGGTAAGCGAAATACTGGGGATGGACGCGAAAGTCCGAGTCGAGGTCGGTGATGATGACCGACCTGGGATCGAGTCCCATCCGGTCGAGCTCTCGCTTGAGAACCGGACCCCCGTAGGCCATCGCCGCCGATTTGCCAACGACGATCCCCGGCAGCAAGGGGTCTTTGATGTGCAGAAAGGCGTGGAGCTGCGCCCCAAACTCGTCCTGAAGGCGGCGAACGTTGGCCCAGCCGGCCCGGTCTGTTTCCCGGGTGATGATGGCCACCACCTTCTGGGAGGTGGGATAGTTGGCCTCGGCAACCGCACTCACGGTTTCCCGAAGGATCTCGTACGGCTCGGTGTACGTTGGAATCAGGACGGCGTGCACGATCGATCGGGGCTCCGGCCGAGAGGGATCAGGCGAAAGCTCCAGGCAGCGCTCCCACCAGTCCTGGCGCTGAGCCACCCGCATCTTCTGGTAGGTGCTGTGGATACCAATCACAACCAGGATGGTCCGGGCGAACCAGTAGACGTCGAGGCCGAAGATGGCCACAGCGACGTAGGGCGCGAAGAAAAGCGAGGCCACCACCGGTGCCAGGATGATCGACCAGGTCAGGGTCCCGGGGGCGATTTCGAGCGCTCGCTGGATCCGGCGCTGGCCGGGCGTTAACGCCGTCCTGGGCACGCGCACCTCCTCAAGTCTCACGCGGCCGGCGGCCGGGCGGGCCCGATGCCCGACTTCCTAGTCTAGAGACTTGGCTGGCGCTCCCCCGAGTTCCCGGGTATACTGGGGGCCGGGTGTAAGGCAGGCAATTATTCGGCCTGTCCGCGACGCTCCGCCAGAAGGGGCGGCCAGCCGTCGGCCCACCTGTGAAACCCAGGCCCAAGTTTGCGCTACAAGGAGCGCCATTGACCTTACGGCTACCGCCTGTTGCTCCCGGGTCGCCGTTTGCCCACCGAGCCCCGGATGTGACCGCCTTCCGAATCAGCGTCTCTGCAGCACCGGAGAGCCAGGCGGAGACCCTCCTCGCCCACCTCGGCCCCGATACGCTCACCCAGCTGATGACGGAGGCAACCGAGGGTGATGGCTACGTGGACATCTCCGCCGACCCGGCCCGGCTGACCCTGAACCTCCAGAAGCGGACCGAAACCAGTATCGAGCGCTTCGGGCTGATCGGCAGCCTGTACGGAGTGACCGGGCGAGACCTGGCATTCGTCGTCGAGCGGCTCCAGCCGGATCCCGACCCGACCAAGGACGCGGGCGACATTCTCAGCATCGAAGTCACCGAGCTGGGGTTGGAGAGCGTCCCATATGTCCACGAGGACGACTGGCTGCGCCGGCAGCTGCACGCGTTGGAGGAGGCCGCCAAGCTACCCCTGGTCCTGGCGGGCCAGGCGTTTGCCAACCATGAGCGTCAGTGGCTTGCCTGGCAGGCCGAGCAAGACGCGCGCCCGTACGAAGTGGAGTCGGAAGGCTGGGTGTGCAGCAAGTGCGAGAACCTGCAGTCAAACGGCACCAAATGCGGTGTCTGCGGCGCCACCAACGGCGACCGGAGCGCCGGCGCCCTGGTGGTGCTCAGCCGCCGGGGCGGGTTCAAGGAGGGTGACCGGGTCGTCATCAAGCCGGTCCACGGGGCCGAGCGCGAGGGGACCCTGCTCCGGTCCGACAACGGCGGGCGCCGCTGGCTGGTCAAGCTCCGGGAGGAGGGGGTCCTGGGGCCCGGCACGATCCGGCCGCAGCCGATTACGGCGGTCGTCGAAGTCCAGCAGCGTACCCTCAACGGCTTCCCGGCCGGCGATATCAGCCTGCGGCGGGTCGCCGCCCTGTTGATCGCGCCGGATGAGGTCCTCCCCCCGGGCAAGCAAGAGATCAAGCCGTTCGATGAGCGGCTGAACCCGAGCCAGCAGCAGGCCGTTTTAGGCGGGGTCAACCTCTTCCCGGGAAGCATGATGCTGGTCCAGGGGCCTCCCGGTACCGGAAAGACAACCTCGATCGTCGAGACCGTGCGCCAGCTGGTGGCGCGCGATCCCAACGTTCGGATCCTGATGACGTCCCACGCCAACACCGCGGTCGACAACGCCCAGGAGCGGCTGCAGGGTCTCGACTCCCTGCGGATGGTCCGGATCGCCGAGCCGGAGAAGGTTGATCCAAAGTTCAGGGCTAGCATCGTGGAGGCGGACGATCCGCGGGTGCGCACCGCGCACGTAGTCTTTGGCACGGTCAACCGGATCGCGCTGGCCTGCAAGGAAGCCGAGATGTTCGACTGGCTGATCCTGGACGAGGCGAACAAGGTGCGGTTCACGGAAACCCTGCCCTTGCTCCGTCTGGCTCCTCGCTGGTTGCTGGTTGGCGACCACCGGCAGCTACCGCCCGTGCTGGATGAAAGCGCCGCCGCCTTCCCCGTCGACGGCGACGAGGCCAAGGCGATGGTCCGCGACGCGAGCTTCTTCGAGCTGAGCTGGGCCGTCATCCCGGAGACCAACCTGGTCATGCTCGACGAGCAATACCGGATGGCGGCCCCCATCGGCAGCTATGTCTCGGTGGCTTCGTACGACGGCCGCCTGCGCAACAGCCCGGAGATGGCGGCGCTCCGCTCGCCATTGCCCTGGCCGTTCAACCGGAACCTGACATGGTTGACCATCCGCGGCCGGGAGAAGAAGGGAGGATCCGGAAGCCTCTCGAACCGGGCCGAGATCGAGGCGGTGGGACGGGTGGTCCGCCACCTGCAACGGCTGGGGCTGGAGCACCTGCGGGTGGCTGTGATCGCCATGTACCAGGACCAGGTCACCCAGCTGCGGCGAGAGATGCGGATGGTGGCGCTGCCCGGGCTCGCGGTCGATACCGTCGATGCCTTCGAGGGCGAGGAGGCGGACGTCGTCATTCTCAGCCTGGTCCGCAGCAACGAGGCCGAGCGAATCGGGTTCTTGAAAAAGGCGCAGCGGCTGAACGTTGCCATCTCGCGCGCCAAGCAGCTGCTGGTTGTGGTCGGCGACATCGAGACCGTGACCGGGCGAGAGGGTCAGGACCTGTACCGGCCTCTGCTCGAGCACATCGAACGCGAGGGCCGGGTGGCGGGGATCGGCGCCTTGCACGCCATGGACGCGGCGGCCGGAGGTCGCCGGCGCGGCGACGGACGGCGGCAGCGTCCCGGGGCCGCCCCCGGGCGAGGCCGCCGGCGCCGCCGGGGACTTGGTCCCCGCCCAGCCGCCGAGGCCGGGGTGGCGACTGCGAATGGGACGACTCCGGAGGGCGCGGCCGCTCCCACCGAAGCGCCCGCCGCTGCGGGCCAACCGGGCCAACCGCGCAAGTTCCGCAGGCGGCGTGGCCGGCGCCGGTCGTTCAGCCCCACGTCGAACGGCGCGGGCAGCGGGTCGTCACCAGCCGGCAGCGGGCCGGCGCCGGAAACCGCCTCCGGCGACGGCGCCGGGCGGGTACCCGATTCCGCGCCCGGTGGCTCAGGCCAGGCGGCTCGCGGACCCGAGCCACAACCCGCGGTGCCATCGGCCGAGCGTAACGCCTGAACGAAAGAGCCTGAGTGAATCGCACCCAGGAGCTACTGGATCTGGCCGACTGGCGCCGTCGCGTGGGCGACCTTTATCGCATCGAAGGTCCGGATGCCATCGATCGGTTCCGGCAAGGGCGCGATCAGCTATTTCGCGATCACTCGCAGTCACCACTCACGGAGGAGGCACAGGCGTCTTTTACGGGCCTGCGATATTTTCCAGCCGATCCGCAGTACGTGGTCAACGCGCGACTCGAGCCGGCCGATCTGAGCGAGCTTGAAATCGATACAGGTGGCGAGGACGGCGTCATCCGTTACCGCCGGGCCGGCCGGCTGGAATTCACCATGGCAGGCGAGACTTGCGGGCTCACCGTGTTCAGCCTGGTTGGGTATGGGGGAGGCCTGTTCCTTCCATTCCGCGATGGCACTTCCGCCCGCGAAACTTACGGGGGTGGTCGCTATCTTTTCGATACGCCCAAGAACACGGATGGATTGAGCCTCAGGCTAAACGCTGGAACGCAGAACGTGGGGCTTGATTTCAACTACGCGTACAACCCGTCGTGCGCATACGATGCGCGCTGGTGTTGCCCCCTGGCCCCACGCGAAAACTGGCTGCGGGTTCCTGTCAGGGCGGGCGAGATGGCTTACGGGGTGCCTGCATGAGACGCGCGGCGTAGCGGTTGGCCTAACTAACCCGGACCAACGCAGCCGACAGGTGGTGCGTCAGGGCGGTGCCTCCCAGCGCCATCGCGAGCTCGTAGTGCAGGCGCTCGCCCTCGAGCCAGATCTTTCGAGCGATTGCGCTGACGGGCTTGGCCGTAGGCGTTCGCAAAACCTGGGTGCTCTGGAGCTCGATCCGGTTACCACTCACGCTGCCAAGCTCGACCTCCGCGAACCCAATTGGCTGCGCAATCACCAGCTCCAGGCGGCCGTCTCCCAGACTTCGAAGGTAACCGGCCTCGGAGTGAAGCGGCCGGCCGTCCTCGAGCGCCTCCGTCCGCTGGGTGTAGACAAGGAAGGCCTTGCCCGTGTGCGAGAAGCGGACCTCCTCGCGGTAGCGGAAGGGCTGGATGGTGGGGTATTCTCCGGATCCCTCGCCCCGCCATGTACCCAAAAGGAAAGCGACCGGCTTCAGGACCGGTTGGAGCTCGGCAGCGATCATGAATGAATGTTAGCCCGGCTGCCGGCGCGGTCAGGCAGCCGATGCGGCAGCTGCCGGCGGCTGCCCGGCCGGAGCCGAGGCCAGGTAGCGAAGGTCGACGGCACGATAGCCGAGAAGCCGGCCGATCCGCGCCGTCAGCTGTAGCGCCCGCCATCGCCCTGGACCCCAGGTTGGTCTGCTCTCGGCCGAAAACTCCTCGATCAGGACCGCCTCCTGAAATGGGTTGCAGATCCGCTCCCCCGACACCTTGCCCTCACGGGCGAGTCCGAAGAAGGCCTCGAAGAGTGTCTCCGTACGAAGGGCCGGCCGGAACTGGACCACCACGCTGACCACATGGTCGGTGGGATTCCAGTAGCGGTGTGGTGTTCCCGGCAGGACGGTCACGGTCTCCCCGCGGGCAACTCTCAGCAGTCTTCCAGCGACCCGAAAGCTGACGGGTCCGGTCAGGACCTGGAAATGCGACGTCTGCAGCGGATGGAGATGCTCAGCACCGACAAAGCCCCCGGGCTTGAGGCTCGACTGGAAACTCAGGACCTGACCGCCGGTCTCCCCGGCGGTCCGCAGAAAACGGACCCGCTCGCCGTTTTCGGGATTGTCGATGACCTGTCCTGAGTAGGCCACTGTGGGCGTGACGAAAACGCGACGCGAGTATTGCGCATTAGAGTGAGAAGCGATGATCAGCCTGGGGCTGCTGGTGCTTCGGGTCGGACTGGGCCTCACAGTCTCCGCCCATGGAGCTCAAAAGCTGTTTGGATGGTATGGAGGTAGCCGGATCGCCGGCTTCTCGGCTCACCTGGACCGAATGGGGCTGATTCCCGCCACCTTCTGGGCATGGATTGCCGCTCTGTCGGAGTTTGTTGGCGGTCTGCTGGTTGCGCTTGGGTTGTTGGGCCCGCTGGGCTGTTTCGCGGTCATGGGAGCGATGAGCATGGCCATCTGGCTGGTTCACTGGCCGAAGGGATTCTTCAACACCAAGGGCGGCATCGAGTTCCCACTCATGATCTGGGTGGGGGCGCTGGCGTTGAGCGTGACCGGACCTGGAGATATCTCGCTCGATTCCCTGGTTGGCCTGCACCTGCCGGAGCCCGCCGCCTGGATTGTGGGGGCAATCGGATTGGCGCTGGGCGTGGGGGCCGGGCTGGGAAGCCGCAGCCTCCGGGCAGACCGCCGCGGGCGCCTTCCGGCGGCCTGATGGGGCAACGTGCCCTCGGCAGGACTCGAACCTGCGACGCCTTCCTTAGGACGGAAGCGCTCTGGTCCCCTGAGCTACGAGGGCACTGAGCGGGAGTATACCCACGCATATAATTGGCCTCTGGCCGGTCGGGGCGTAGCTCAGCCAGGTTAGAGTGCGCGGTTCGGGACCGCGAGGTCGAGGGTTCAAATCCCCCCGCCCCGAGTTATTTTCTGAGGCTCAGGTCAGAGCCAGCAGCGCGATCCCAAGGACGATTGCGGCCGCGCCGGCGAGCCGGAGGGACGCGCCTCGGCGTTCCCGCAGCCTCCAGATTCCCCATCCCGTGACCAGCACTATGGCCGATTCTCGGACCGGCGAGACCACCGAGAGCGGAGCGACGTTGAGAGCGAGCAGCACCAGTAGATAGGCCGCCGTCATCGGGACGCCGACGGCCAGGGCCTGAGACCATTTCGGTGCCTCCCAGCCGCCCCGGAATCCCCGGCCAAAGACCCAGGCGTTCAACAGGATGGCCGCGAATACCCAGAGCACCCAACCGTAGAGCAGGGGCGGACCCAGCCGCACCCCTACCCGGTCGATCGCGCTGTAGACGGCGATCATGACTCCGGTCGCAAGCGCAGGCAGGAGCGCGCGGCCTACATTCGCCGGTCGGCTGACAGCCCAGATGCCGGCGACCAGGCAGGCGACTCCGACCAGCTCCCAGCCTCGGAGTCCCTCATGGAGGACTGCCAGACCGATCGCAACCGCGACCACGGGCGCCGTGCCGCGGGCAATGGGATAGACCGCCGACAGCTCTCCTCGCCGGTAGGCAGCCGAGAGGAAATTGAAGTACACGAGCTCCACCACCGCTGAAAGGGCGGCGAGCTCCCAGGCTTCCAGCGGCAGTCCGGGCCTCCCCGCCGCTACCCAGATGACCACCGCCGGTGGCACCCCAACCAGCGTCGTAACCCCCAGCGCTCGGGCGGCCAGCCGCAGCGGATCGGCTGAGCCCTTGAGCAGCGCGTTCCAGGTCGCGTGCAGCACCGCCGCCAGGCCGATCAGCCCGAAGAGCAACGGCGTCATGCCCCCGGAGTGTACGAGCCGGCAGGAAGCCCGAGGCAGTCAGCCCACTCCGATGTTGATATCATTGATATCAAGTTATGGCCGCGCGCGCCATCTGGACGGGCACCGTGAGCTTCGGGATGGTCAGCATCCCGGTTCGGCTCTATACCGCCACGGAATCTCACGACGTCCGTTTCCACCTGCTGCACAAGAAGGACCACGCCCGACTCAAGAACGTACGTTGGTGTCCGATCGATGAGAAAGCTGTGCCCTGGGAGGAGGTCGAGAGAGGCTACGAGTACGCGAAGGGAAAGTACATGCCTATCACCGAGGAGGACCTGGACAAGCTACCCGTCGCGACCGTGCATACGGTCGACATTGCTAACTTCGTCAAGCTGGAAGAAGTCGACCCGATTTACTACGACAAGACGTACTACCTGGCGCCGGATGAGAACGGGGTGAAGGCCTTCACGCTGCTTCGACGGGCACTCGAGGAGACCGGACGAGCCGCGGTCGCCAAGGTGGCCATCCGCGATAAGGAAAACCTCTGCCTGATACGACCATATGGCGAGGTGCTAAGCCTGGAAACCATGCTTTATGCAAACGAGGTACGGCCGGCTGACGAGTTGGTGGGGGCCGCCGACGGCAGCGTCAAGGTTTCGCCCAGGGAGCTGGAGATGGCCGTGTCGTTAATCGAAAATCTGAGCGACAGCTTCGACCCGGAAAAATATAAGGACGAGTTCCAGGCCGCCGTCCAGAAAGTGATCCGCGCCAAGGTTGAAGGCGCACCGCTCCCGGAGGCCCCGGTCCGTCGGGGCGCCAAAGTGGTGGACCTGATGGAGGCCCTGCGGGCCAGCGTCGAAGCCACCCGGAAGAAATCGGCCACCCCTGCCCGCCGTCGGGCGGCCGGCGATGGCAGGCGGCGCAAGACGGCCTGACGCATTCAACCATCCGGTCGTTCGCCCGGTGTGGCACCCTTAGCAGGTGATCACGGCACGCACCGACGTGGTCGGCAGCCTGCTTCGTCCTCGCGAGCTGCTTCGAGCGAGGGAACAGCTCGCCGCCGGCACCATCGAGCCCGCGGCATTCAAGCAAATCGAAGACCGCGCGGTGGACCAGGCGGTGGAGCTCCAGGAGCGAGCCGGCCTGGAGGTTGTGACCGACGGCGAGATGCGCCGCCTTTCCTTCCAGAGCGCGCTGACCGACGCCGTCGATGGCTTCGGCGAGGTCTCGCTGGATGCCTTCCTTTGGGGTGAATGGCACAGCGGCAGCCTGGGCGACAAGGCCATCGAGCGGCCGGCCGCCCTGGGCGTCACCGGCAAGCTGCGCCGCAAGCGACACCTGGCGGCTGAGGACTTCACTTATCTGCGCTCCAGGGCGACCCGTATCCCCAAAGTCACGCTGACCAGCCCGAGCCTCTATGCGAACCTCTGGTCGAAGGAGCGCTCCAAAGACGTCTATCCCACTCTGGACGATTTCTTAAATGACGTGGTCGGCATCTACCGGGATGAAATTGCCGAGCTCGCTCGGCTCGGTGCGACATACATTCAGCTGGACGCGCCCCACTATCCCCTTCTGATCGAGCCCGGCTGGCGCGCCTTTTACGAGGGTCAGGGATGGAGCCTCGAGCGGTGGCTCGGACACGGGCTGGAGCTGGACAACGCCGTAATCTCCGACCACCCTGGGATCACGTTCTCAATGCACCTGTGTCGCGGCAACCAGATGAGTCGCTGGCTGGTCGAAGGCAGTTACGAGCCGATCGCGCGCCAGGTGTTCCGGGGCACTCGCGTCCAGCGGCTCCTGCTGGAGTATGACGATGAGCGGTCCGGGTCATTCGAGCCGCTCCGCCACGTTCCTGAGGACAAGATGGTCGTGCTCGGTCTGGTCACCACCAAGACGCCACGGCGCGAAACCGTCCCGGAGCTCGAGGCCCGAATCCGCGAGGCGGCCCAGTACATACCGCTGGAACGGCTGGCGCTCAGCCCGCAGTGCGGGTTCAGCACCTCGGTCGTGGGCAACAGCATCAGCGTGGACGACGAGCGTTCCAAGCTGGAAACCATTGCGCGAACCGCCGCCGCGGTCTGGGGAGGCGTAGCGGCACCCACCCCTCGATGACGGTCGTGGTGACCGGCTCGAGCCTGACGATTGATGAGGTAGTCCAGGTGTCGCGGCACCGTGCCAGGGTCGCACTCGACCCTCAGGTGACTGCCCGGGTGGAGGCTGCGCGGCGGGTCCTCGAGCAAATGGTGGATCGCGACGAGGCCATCTATGGCGCCACCACCGGGGTCGCGGCCCTCAAGCGCGTGAGAGTCCCAGCCGCCCAAATCGCCCAGTTCAATGCCGGCCTGATTCGCAGTCACCGAATCGCGCAGGGGCCGGCTGCCGCGGGCGACGTCGTCCGGGCCATGATGCTCCGGCTCCTCAACCACCTGGCCAGTGGCTACCCCGGGGTTCGGGCCAAGCTGCTCAGCCCGCTGGTCGACGCCTTGAACAGTGACCGCCTGCCGCCGGTCCGGTCGCTGGGATCCACCGGAGTGAGTGACCTCGGGCCGAACGCCGACCTCGCCGCCGACCTCTACGACGGTATGCAGTTGGCAGCGGGCGAGGGCCTGGCCTTGCTCAACCATGGCGCGTACTCGACCGGCGCTGCTGCGCTGTCGGTCGCGGAGGCTGAATCGCTCGCCGACGCACTGATGGTGACAGGCGCCCTGAGCCTCGAGGCGTTTGGAGCCAACCTTTCCATCATCGATTCAGCTGTGTCGGAGAGCCGGCCACATCCTGGGCTCGCCAAAACGGTCACGGAATTACGCCGGCAGCTGGAAGGGAGTTACCTCTGGGAGGCCGGGGCTGCCAGAAACCTCCAGGATCCGCTCACCTTTCGCAGCCTGCCCCAGACGCTGGGAGCGCTTTATGACGCGGTCGGGTACACCCGGGGCGTGCTCGCCATCGAGCTGAATGCCTCGCAGGGCAATCCCATTGTTGCCGCGGCCGCAGGTCGCGTCATCTCGGTCGGAAACTTCGATATCGTGCCCCTGGCGGCCGCTCTCGACTTTGTCAGGATCGCGTTGGCCCCGGCCTTGACGAGCTGCGGGGAGCGCGCGCTCAAGCTCCTGGAGAAGCCCTGGTCAGGCCTCCCACCCGGTCTCAACCCCAGCGGCGGGGTAGACATCGGTTTGGGAGAGCTTGGCGTGGCCCAGCAGGCGCTGGTCGCCGAGGCGCGTCTGCTTGCCCAACCGGTGTCGTTCGAGATGGCAAGCACCACTCACGCGGAAGGGATCGAGGACAGGATGACCCTGGCACCGCTCAGCGCCCGGCGCCTCGCCGAGATGGTGGCCCTGGGTCAAGCGTGCGCCGCTATCGAGCTGGTGGTATCAGCCCAGGCTGTCGAAGCCCGCGGTACCCCGCAGTTGGGCCGCGGAACCGCGCGCGCGTTTGCCGCGCTGCGCAGCCGAGTGCCGTTCGTGTCGCGACCCGAGCAATTCCCTGCGGACCTGGAACCCGTGAATGAGCTGATCCGCTCGGGCGTCCTGAGCGATGCGAGCTACTCGGTTCAGCCCGCTGGACCGGGCTCGGGCAGGGCGGCTGGTCGATCCACCCGCAGGCAATAGTGAGGATAATGCGCCCGATAACCAAGCAGCCTTCCCGCGGGGGCGAGGAGTAACAACCCGAGGCGCACCAGGGCGGGCTCATTCAGAGGCCGGGATTCCTGGTGGTAGGCGGCGGTTAAGACGGCGCGTTGCAGCAGGTTGCGGTGCCACCCGCGGTGCTTGCCATCCCCGGCCAGGCCGTAGACGACCTCGTAGTACTCCTGCTTGAGCAGGCCGGGCCGGAATTCGATGATCAGATGCGTTTCTTCGCTGCCCGCATTCCAGAGATTGTGGGGGGTCCGCGGTGGAACGGACAGAGTCTCTCCCGGACCCAGCTCGAGCCTTTTTCCGTCGACCGAGAAGGTAGCCATACCTGAAAGCACCCTGAAGTGCGATTCCTGCAGCGGGTGGACGTGCGGAACGCCCACGCTTCCGCCCGGGTGAAGCCACGACTCGTACTGCACGAACTCGCCCCTGGTGTCCGGGACCGTCTTGAGAAAACGGATGCGTTCGCCGTGGAGCGGGTTGACCAGGACGGGACCGGCGGAGAAGTCAGCGGCGGTGTCGACGATGAACCCGTATCACCTCACTGTGATCGTTTTGTGGAGTATGCCACGGACGAGCTCGCGCTCGCAATAGATTTCTTTAGTGGA
>VBDY01000219.1 GCA_005882775.1 Chloroflexota bacterium
CCGAGAGGCTCGGGAGCGCCATGGGTCCTTATGCACTGCAGGCCGCGATCGCCGCGTGCCACGCTCGAGCGGCGACCCCAGCCGAGACCGACTGGCTGCGCATCGTGGCTCTCTACGACGCCGACGTCCAGCTCGCCCCCTCGCCGGTGGTCGAACTAAACCGGGCCGTCGCCGTGGGGATGGCGTTCGGTCCCGCTGCCGGACTTGACCTGGTGGACGCGCTCGTCCCTGAGCCATCGCTCAAGGCCTACCACCTTCTGCCGGCTGTCCGCGGCGACCTCTTGAGGAAGCTCGGCCGGTTCGAGGAGGCGAGCGCCGAGTTCGAGCGCGCCGCGTCCTTGACGCAGAACGCGCGCGAGCGCGAGCTCCTTAAAAGACGAGCCGCGGAGTGCGTGGCCGAAGGGATGGCGGGTTAGACAAGCTCGAATCACCGATGCGCCTGTATAGCTCAAATTGGTAGAGCAGCTCACTCCAATCGGTCGCCTGCTGACCCGTATGCGGCGACCTGCCGGCGGGCGTCAGCCGTTCGATCCGGTTAGCCGATCTGCTCGCTCAGTCCGATGATGATGCCTTCAGGCCCGCGGATGTAGCCTAGCCGATACGTATCCTCGTACTGCACCACTTCGCCCATCAGTTCGGCCCCGTGGGCGAGCAAGCGCGCGACGACAGCGTCGATGTCTTCGACGGCGAACATGATGCGACGGATGCCCAGCGCGTTCACCGGCGCGTCCACGGGCCCAAACCTGATCGCTTTGGGCGTGTGGAACTTGTCGAGCTCGATGCGACCGTGGCCGTCCGGGGTCCGCATCAACGCCAGGGTCGCGCGAACGTCCTTGAGCCCGATCAGGCTGTCGACCGAAGGTCCCTCGACCTGCGTCTCGCCTTCGAGCTCGAGGCCGAGTTCGATGAAGAAAGACTTGGCCGCCTCGAGGTCGTCGACAACGATGAGAACGTTGTCCATCCGCTGAATCGTGATGTGCTCATTTTAGTGTGTGGCTCTAGGAGTACCTCAACCCTGGAGTCATTCCGCTGACGGATAACCTCGATGGCAGTGCCCTCGTCCAAATAGCGAATCTTGGTGATCGAGCCGCCCGGCGCCTTCGAGGCTAGAACTCGGCGTGAGAGCGTTCCACGCATGACTGGCATTATGGCTGCGACAGCACAAGGACTTGCCTGAGTGGCTTGGAGCACGAAACACGGGTGCCGGCCGGCAAGAGCTTACGATCTCGTGGAAAGCGCAGGACCTCAAGCTCACCGGCGGGTGAACCGGCGATCGGGTACGAACCACATCAGCGCTACCGCGACGAAAATGCCGTATGAGATCCAGGGGCTCACGAAGGCGAGGCCGACGGCCGCGGCGTAGAGCACGAGCGACAGGTATCCCTTGATGTCGGACCCGATGACCCTGGCCAGCCGCGACTCACGGCCGTTCGCCTGGATGAGCGCTCGAACGAGGACCGTGTACGCAAGACCTGCAGCGAGCGCTACGGCTCCATAACTCGCCGCTGGAAGCGCGTGGCGATACTCGTCTCGAACCCACTCCGTGAGCACCGGGATCAGTGATAACCAGAACAAGAGGAACAGGTTTGCCCACATCGCCGCCCCACTGATCCGATCGGCAGCGCGGAGCAGGTGATGGTGATTGTTCCAGTAGATGCCCACGAAGACGAAGCTCAGCATGTACACAAGCACGCCCGGCAGCTGGTCGCGCATCGCGTCCAGGCCGGCACCCTGTGGAGGCCGCAACTCGAACGCCATGATGGTGATGATCACCGCCATAACCGAGTCGCTGAACGCCTCGACCCGGGTCGTGCCCACCTCGGGCGATAGAGCCGGACGCTCCTCTACCTCTGTCATGAGGCTGATCATATGAGGTAGCGGCGTCCAGTCCGGCGCGCTCCCCAGCCGAGAATGGCGCCTGTCGCCACGAACCGGTATCTAATTGAGAATTTGGCGTGGGGGCCTACACGCCCTTGAGTCGCGAGCTTGAGCAACCGAACACTGGGTGGACGAGATCCTCCTTCGCACCGACGTGCGGGAAGCGGGCATGCTGGCTTCCCCGGCAGCGTCGAGTCGGCTAGCGGCGAACCAGCACTCTGAAGCGGCCGAACTCCATCCAGGCGACTGCGATGCCCAGCGGCACCAGCAGCAGCTCGATCGGGATGGCGGTGGTCAGCGCCCGGCCAGGCGTAATCGTCGGCAGCTGCTCACCCATCAAGAGGGCAATGGAAAGCGACAGCCCAGCCGCTCCCAACCCCGCCAGCGAGGCAACCAACGCGACCGGCGCTTCGTACCCGTGCTGGGCGGCGATCCGGCCGGAGAGCCGGCGCCGTCCCACCTCGATCGCGCCGAGAAGGAGCACGATCCCGAGGCCGAGCTCGATGAACTTCGTGAGGTCAGCGAAGAATGCGATGTTCGGTTGAACGATGGCATGAACGAGGGGCGCCAGCAATCCCGTTTGCGTGCCGGGACTGGCGTCGACGAAGAGCCGAAAATTGCGGACGAACTCCGGATCGGCAAACTTATTGAGACCGGAAAGGAAGAACTCCACGCCAAGCGCTGCCTGAATCAATCCCGAGGCGGCCAGCCCGGCGTTGCCGCTGGCAGGAATCCGTCGCGTTTGCGATCTCTCGCTCGTGACTGGTGTCTGCGAGGGTGCATCGATCATGTTGGCTGGGCTCATCTCTTCCCCTCGCTGTCAGGGATCGCCGCCCACTTCGATATTTTCGTCATCAACGGCGTGATCGTTGGCTGCTGCGCGGCCCGCTGACCGCCGATAGATGGCAGCGCGGGCCACCAACCCTGCCATGGGGCGTTCAGGATTCGCATCCTACTCTCCTCGCACTCGTCAGGCCGGCGAAGCATGGACGGCGGACTGAGCGAGCCAGTTCTCGAAGCGGATCTCGCCCAGCCTGGCGTCGGCGCCGGGCACCAGGGTCCGCTCGGCCAGCTCCGTGCCGAAGTAGCGCGCGTGCGGGTCAGCGATGACTACCCGCGGATCCTGGCGTGCACGGAGACCCAGTCTGATGAATTCGTCAAAGCGAAACTGTTGTGGCCCCGCGATCTCGACGATGCCGTTCACCGGAGCCGACACGGCGACCCGACTCACCGCCTTCGCGACGTCCTCCGCCGCTATGGGTTGGAACAGCACGGGGGCGATGTGCACCGTATTGCCGTCGGTGGCCGCGTCGGCGATGCTCTTGAAGAACTCGAAGAACTGCGTAGCGCGGACGATCGAGTAAGGAATCGACGAGTTTGTTATCAGCTTCTCCTGGGCGACCTTGGCGCGGAGGTAGCCGCTGTCGGGCGCCCGCTCACTGCCGACGATTGACAAGGCAACGTGATGACCCACACCCTGCGTCGCTTCGGCGGCAAGGAGATTGGTGGTCGACGTCTCGAAGAACTTCAGCACTGCCGCGTCTTCGAACGAGGGAGAGTTCGACACGTCGACGACGACGTCGGCACCGTTGAGGGCGGCGGCCACGCCCTCGCCGGTGAGCGTGTTGACGCCCGTGTCCGGCGATGCCGGCACGGCCTGATGGAGTTGTTCTCGAAGGTGTGTGACGACCTGCGACCCGATGCGCCCGGTTCCGCCGATGATGACGATCTTCATGGTGTGCCCCTTTCAGACGAGCCGACGGCAATTTCGTGGATCGATGCTGGGGCCTGGGCTCATCCCTCCACGCTGCCCGTGCCCCGAAAACGAGCCGCTCCTTGACTTCATCGTAAGCCGCAATTGCGCCTTGTCAAAGATCGAATTGCACTGCCCAGAGGTTCCGGTCGAGCCAACGCTTGCCCCGCGCAGCCTCGCTCGGTGTCCCCAGCACCGGAGGTCGAGCCGGCGGAGGATACCGGCAGGGAGAGGGTCTCGGGTGACTGGCCCAACGTCTAAGTTAGCGTGTACTCCACTGAAACCACCGGATGCCAATCCCAGCGAAAACGACCGCGTAGAGGATGCTGGCCAGCAAGGCCCACCAGGTGTCAGCGCTCCATGACGTCGGCTGCATGGCGCCCGCAAGCAGCGTCGCCACCGCACCGCCAGGTGACCACCGCGAGATGGTCTCGAACGTCGTTCCAAAAATCGTGGAGTGGCCAAAGATGCCGAGGGCGACCACCGGCAGATAGGTCAGCCGACCGAAGGCATTGACCGTGTCCGCTGATTTGAGGAGCCCGACCAAAGCCTGTCCCACGCCCAGGAAAACGGCCGAACTGAAGATAACGGCGAGGAGGGTCAGGAGGTACGCGGCCGGATCCAGAGATACCTTCTCGACGATTGCCGCCAC
>VBDY01000073.1 GCA_005882775.1 Chloroflexota bacterium
GTCTCACGGAAGAGGCGCTGTAGCGACCAGGCGCCGCCCTCCTCGATCTTGTCCGGTACGGCGGGCAAGGGCACGATCCAGCCGATATTGGTCGCGTTCCCCTGGTAGGTGAAGCTGGTCATGTAGTGTTCGACGCCACCGTGCCAATCGACCAGCGTGGTGGCACGCTCCAACCGGACCGACCCGTTTGGCGCTACCAGCCCCCCACACGCCGAGGCCGGCAGAGCCTGGGTCAGGAAGAATCCGAGGGTCGCCGCCGCCGCCGGGACAACCTTGCTGAGCATGACAACCTCCTGGGTCCGTCTCGGACCGCATCTCCAAGACGGCGAAGGCCGCAAAAAGTTCCCCCCTGCCTCCCTCCCCTTCTGGGGCCGGCTTTCTCCCTCGGGGTGGGGGTTTTCTAGACTGAAGCCATGCAGTCCATTCGGACGCTCGCGCGCCCTCTCCTCGCCGGTGTGTTCATTGCCGGAGGCCTGGACGTCCTGCGCAATCCCGAGCCGCGCGCCAACGTTGCCAAACCGGTGGTAGACGCCGTCGCCTCGGTAGTGCCGTTCGCCCCCACCGACCCGGTATCGGCGGTCAAACTGAATGCTGCCGTCCATGTTGGCGCCGGCACACTGCTAGCGGCAGGCGTGTTCTCCCGCCTGGCCGCGATGGCGCTCGCGGTGTCGATGGTACCGACGACGGCTGCTGGCCACCGGTTCTGGGAGATCGACGACCCCGTAAAGCGAGCTCAGCAGCGCGCCCAGTTTCTCAAGAACGCCGCCATTCTGGGCGGGCTGCTGATCGCCGCATTCGACTGAGTCTTAGGCCGGTTTTCCTGCCTCCGTCTTCTCGAAGGCATTTACCGGCTTCAGCGTCTGCACCTTGACCGGCGCCGACTCTTTGGCAAAGCGATCGGCGTCGGAGGGGAGTCCCACCACGAAGCCATAGTGCATCGGTACAGCCAGCTGTGGCTGGATCTTCTTTATCAAGCCGGCAGCCTCGGACCACCCCATTGTGTAGGTGTCGCCGATCGGCACGAAGGCGACATCGGTCTTGATGCCGTGGAGCTCTGGAGCATCATCCGTGTCCCCTGCGTGATAGTAGCGGTGGTCTCCGAGCGTGAGGATGTAGCCGACCCACTGGTTCTGCTTGGGGTGGTTCTGGAGCTTCTCGGGGTGGGTGTTGTAGGCGGGCACCGTCTCCACCTTGATTCCGGCGACATCGAAGGACTCGCCGGGTCGCACCGCCTTGACATCGCCCCCGAGCTCTTTGGCGACGTCTCTGGGCGCCACCAGCTTGGTGCCGGGCTTTCGGACCTTCTCGATCTCATCGGGCTGGAAATGGTCGAAGTGAGCATGCGTGATGAAGATGACATCGCCGGGCTCATCCGTGCCTTTGGACACGCCCCAGGGGTCGATGTAGATCGTGATCCCGTCGCCCTTCCACCGATAGGCGGATTGCCTGAACCAGGTGAATCGCTCTAGCATGCAGGTCCTCCTTGGGGGCTGATGCCGATGGCTGCTTTCACAATTCTAAAACGCGCCTGAAACGCGCTGGGGGACCAAGCCACGGATAGAGTCACTCGTGGTTGTCGGAGCTAGGCGCCGAAAACCTGTATCACCAGCTGGCGCTGACGGGGGCGATCGAGCTCCAGCAGGAAGATGCGCTGCCACTGGCCCAGCTCCATCCGCCGACCGGCCACCGGGATGTTCTCGCTAGACCCGAGCAGGAGGTGCTGGCAGTGCGCGTGCCCGTTGGCGCATTCGTCGGGATTCATTTCGCCGGTGCGAAGCTCCAGGTCGTTGTGCTTGTACCGCCCAGTCGACGCCGAGAGCCGCTCCAGCATGGCCGCCATGTCCTCGACCAGGCGCGGCTCGTTCTCATTGATCACCACTGCAGCCGTGGTGTGCTTGGAGAAGACCGAAACCCAGCCCTGCGTCACACCCGAGCGGGCAAGGACCGCGGCAATGTCATCGGTGACATCCATAAAGGCCGGGGCCGCGTCTGTCGTGTAGGTCAGAGTTTCCGCCCAGAATGTGACTCCGCCGACCCGTCGGACGTTGGCGCCCGCGGATTCCTCGGGGTCGACCAGCCGGACAGGACGGTTCAGGCCCTGGGCCATCTTGGATCGATGCTGCGCCGCTCAGGTTACGGGACGAGTTACGGACGGGCTATCGCCGGATGACGCGCACCTTGTCGAAGCAGTCGCTGCAATACACCGGGCGCCCCATGGTGGGCATGAACGGGACCTGGGCCGGTTTGCCGCATTCGGCACAGACGACATCGTGGAGCTCGCGAACCCGCCCGCCGCGCACGTTACGGTTGATGGAGCGACAGTCCGGGCACCGCGAAGGCTCATGCTGAAACCCCTTCGCGGAATAGAACTGTTGCTCACCCGCGGTGAACACGAAGTTCAATCCGCAGTCACGGCAGGTCAAGGTCTTATCACTGATACTCACGGCCAAGATCTCCTTTTTTCTACTTTGGATCTCAGAGTCTCGCCGGGAGCCCCGCGTAGCCCAGGACCCAAATTCCCGCGCGCGATTATAACAGCCAGTTAAGGGCAATTGGGCGGAAGCCTAATACCCGATCGGCTTACCTCGCGCGGCTATGCTGGCCAGATGCCTTCGCGTCTCTTAGTGGTGAGCGATGACCTCTTCTTTGCCGCCCGGGTCCAGGCCTCCGGCACCCGCCTGGGTCTGCAGGTCGACCAGGTAACCCCGGCCAATATCGAGGGGCTTGCCGGCGCGGAGGACGTGGTTGTCCTGCAGGTCACCCTGCACTCCGAACGCCAGCTCGCGCTTCTGCAGCGACTTCGGTCACGAAAGCCAGCGCCGGTGGTGGTCGCGGTGGCCGGCCATCTGGAGACGGAGCTCCGCCGCAAGGCCAAGGCACTCGGCGCAAGCCTGGCATCACACTCCGGTCTTGACAGAGCTCTCGCCCGGGCCGCCGGCATCAGTGATGGTGGTGGCCGGTCTCCATCCCGCCCGTAGCCGCGGGACTCGAAGCGGGCGCTTCCATCATCCGCAACATGTCCAGGCCGCCTGTCGTCAGGAATCGCCAGCCGAGTAGGCCCATCAGCGCGAGAAAGACCAGGTTGAGAATTGTCGTGTAGTTGAGCGCCGGCGCCGACTCGAACGCGGTCACCCGAATGTGCGCCGGGGTCAGACCGGTGACCTGGAAGGCGAGCCCGATGATGAACCCGGCCGCCGCCATGGCGGCATAAGAGACCAGCAGCAAGTAGAGGCTCATCCGGCCGCCGTAGTACTTCCGATAGATGTTGAGGATAGGAATGATGATCAGGTCGGCGAAAAGGAACGAGATCACGCCGCCGAAACTGATCCCGCCGTTCCAGAGGACGGCCGCGAGCGGCACGTTTCCGACGGAGCAGACAAAGCTCAGCATGGAGATGATGGGACCGACCAGCGGCCCCCAGAACTGGGCGACCACCGGGTGCTGGGTGAAGAAGAATCCTTGCCAGAAGGAATCCGGTACCCAGGCAGCCAGGGCGCCCGCGATGAGTAGACCCAGCCCGATGTCCGTCCAGACTGAAACTATGTCCATCCAGAAGTAATGGCTGATGGACGTCAGGGCCCGTCCGGAGAGCAGGCGGCGCAGGAATGAACCATCCGTGATCGACATGTCCATCTCGCCGTGGCCTTCCATCCGTCCGGCAATCCCGCGCTCGGCCTGCCGCCGCGCCCGATCGACCAGCCGCCGGCTCAGGGTCAGCCGGAAGAGAATCGCGAGGAGCACGACCATGAGAAGACCGCCGGCGAACTCGGCGGCCAGGAATTGCCAGCCCAGCAGGATCAGGAGGATCAGGCCCAGCTCAAACACCAGGTTGGTCGACGCGAACTCGAAGATCATGGCCGCGGAGAAGCTGGCGCCTTTGCGAAACAGCGAGCGCGCGATCGCGACCGCGGCGTAGGAGCAGGAGGAGGATGCGGCTCCGAGCCCGCAGGCGATTGCCAGGCTTTTCGGGGAGTCGCTACCCAGAGCCGAGGCGACCGCATTTCGCGAGACGATGCTCTGCACAATGGCGGAGAGGAGGAACCCGAGTGCCAGTGGCCAGAGGATCTCCCAGAACATGTCGAAAGACACGCTCAGTGCGTGCCAGATGGCGCCGGTCACAGGCTAAAGGGTAGCTTTGCTTACGGCGAGGTGTGCAGCATCCGGCTCCAGCGCTCCTCGATGTGCTGCGTTTTCCAGATGATCAGCGACGACCCCCAGACGATCACAAACACCGCCACGATGCCCATCCCGATCAGGTTGAAATTCAGGTTGCCGACCAGGTTCCAGAAGCCACCGGTCAACCCCAGCTGTCCGGAAACCACCGAGAGCAGCTCGATCGTTCCAACGAGCAGCGCAACCAGCACGGAGAGGCCGGTGATTGTGAGGTTGTAGTAGACCTTGCGGACGGGGTTAGAAAATGCCCAGGAGTAGGCCTGTGCCATGAAGGCGCCGTCTGCGGTGTCCATCAGCGACATCCCGGCCGCGAACAGGACGGGCAGAGCCATGATCACGTAGAGCGGCACGCCCTGGGACGCGAACCCCGCGGCGATCGCCCAGACCGCCACCTGGGTGGCGGTGTCGAAGCCGAGCCCAAACAGGACGCCGATCGGGTACATGTGCCAGCTCTTGTTGACGAACCTGAACAACGGGCCGATGAATCGCGACATGAAACCGCGTGCCATCAGCCGCCCCTCGAGCTCGTTCTCGTTGTACCGACCCGTCCGCATCTCCCGAAAAATTCGGGCGATGTCGATCAGGATCACCAGGTTCAGGAAGGCGATGACGTAGAGAAAGAGCCCTGAGACAGACGTTCCGATTAGCGATCCCGTCTGCTTGAAGGCGCCAAGATTCGCGCTGATGACCGCCGTGGCGACGGCCAGCCCGACCGCCAGGCCGAAAACCACGGTCGAGTGTCCCAGCGAAAAGAAAAAGCCGACGCCGAGCGGCTTCTGGCCCTGTTGCAGCAGCTTGCGGGTGGTGTTGTCGATCGCCGATATGTGGTCGGCATCGAAAGCGTGCCGGAGTCCGAAGGTGTAGGCCAGGACCGCCGGACCGATCAGCGCGGGGTAGCGTGGCGCGACCGCCAGCAGCGTTCCCCAGCCCACCAGGTGGAGCAGCCCGACGACACCGAAGAGAGCTCCCAGCCGAGTGCGAATTCGCATGACGCCAGCTTCGAAGTATAGGACTTATTGCGAATGGTTTGCAATAAGAAACGCATCGCGGATCGAAGCCGTTACAGGCTTGTCGCCTCGCAGAGGGGGTTAGCTGCCGCTGACGTGGAGGAGGCGCCCGATCAGGTAGCCGGCGGCGGCCGATACCATGCCGATGAGCGTCATCTGCAGGCCGCTGATCCGCCAATCGCCGACCAGCGTGACCGCCTTGTAGGCTCCCACCCCGAAGAGGACCACCGCGCACAGGGGAACGGCGATCAGCGTCGCCGTGCCAACCGACATCCCCAGGAGCGGCATCAGGAAAAAGGGGACCAGGGGGATCAGCGACCCGACCAGGGTGGAGAAGCCGGTCACGAGGGCCCGCCCGCGAACTCCCTCCGTGGTCACCGGCGTCAGGTGAAGCTCGTCGCGCATCATGACGTCGACCCAGGTGTCCTTGTTCGAGGTGATCTCCTGGACAACCTCCTCCAGGACCTTTCCCTTCAGGCCGCGGTTTCGAAAGATCTCACGAATCTCCTCGGTCTCGACATCGGGGACCTCCTCGACCTCCCGCCGCTCCTTCGCCAGCTGGGCCTGGTAATAGTCGTGGTCCGCCAGCGCCGAGGTGTAGGCGACGCCCGCCATTGCGATGGATTCCGAGAAGGTGGCGGCCAGTCCGGCGGCTATGATGACGCGGACCTGTTGGGTAGCGGCGGCGACACCGAGGATGAGGCCAAGCACGTTGACCAACCCGTCCTGGCCACCCAGGATGATGTCGCGCAGCGCCCGCCCGACGCCGCCCGGGCCGTGCGGCTCCGAAACCTCGGGCGGCGCGCCCCCACGGTCTGCTTCATCGCGCTGCGCCACGCCGCCTATCTTCTCACCCGCCCCGTTGGCCTGGCCGCTGCGATGCAGACGCCCGCAACCAGGTACGAAGCCACCATGATCAGAAAGACTGGCGAGAAGCCTGAGCCCTGGAGCACCGCGCCCACCACCACCGCCCAGAGCGCGCCTATGCCGAACGAGACTGCGAAATACAGGCTGAAGATGGCATCGCGGTCGATGGCCGGGGCTTCGTCCGCCACGAACGTCTGCAGAAGCGGGCTCTCTTCGTAGACCACCATCCCCATCAAGGCCAGCACGACCGCGAGCAAGAGCGGCTGAGCCGGGGTCGCCACCAGCACCATGGTGATCACAGCGCTAAGCAGATACACGCTGACCAGTACCGCCCGGCGGCCCACCCGGTCACCGACCACACCGCCGAGGAGCGGCCCCACAACGCTGCCGAGCAGCAGCAGGCTGTAGAGCCCGGTGACGGAGGTGTCGTCGAGGTGCAGCCGCAGCTTCAGATAGAGCGGGACCACGAGGGTGACGACGCCCAGGCCGCGACCGCCGGCCGCGATCAAGGACGCAAGAAAAATAAGTACCAGGGTTCGCGAGCGCTGGACCGCGCGGATCCCCGAGAGGATGTCGCGGGCGGCCGACTGCTCGCGCCGGACGGACTGCGACTCCCGGATGGAACTCAGGATGGCCACGCCCGCGATCAGAGCCGGGATGGTCAGCAGCAGGACCGCGTACCTCCATCCCCAGACCCCGATCAGGATCCCGGCAGCCGGCGTCAGTAGAACCGTGCCGACGTTGCCCCCGGCGACGTGGCCGGAGATCGCCAATCCCCGACGCTCCGCCGGGTAGACGTCCGACAGGAGCGAGTTGCCGACCGGATGCTGGGGGCTGGTCACGATCGACCGCACGACATTGCCGGCGAAGAACTGGGCGAACCCGGAGGCGGTCGCGGTCACAATTCCCGCGACGCCAGCCAGCAGCGCTCCCCAGCCGAGCACGACGTGACGCCTGACCACCCGAGTCAGAGCGCCGCCGCCCAGCTGCAGAAAACCCCCTGCCAGGTTGGCGACGGCCACCATGATCCCGAGCGCCGTCAGCGAAAAATGCAAATCCGTGAGAGCGTGCGGATAGACGAGCGGCATCAGGGTGCTGTATCCGTGGATGACGGCGTGACTGCCGGCGATCAGCACCAGGATCGCGGCGGATCCACCGACCCGCGCCCGGATCAGCGCGGTCTGCGCTACGCCTCTATTGCGCGCGATACGGCGCGCGCTTTGTGCCGTCGGCTCGGGCCTTCCATCGGCCCTCGCCTCCATGCGCTGCCTTCGCCTGGCATTTGGCGCAGCGCCCGTGGACCACCAGGTCGGCGGCGCTGACCATGAAGTCGTGATCCTCAGTGATGTGATGCAGCACCGGCACCATGTGGTCGCCTTCGATGTGCAAGGTTGACCCGCACCGATCGCAGACCAGGTGGTAGTGGTCTTTGCCTTCCTGGACGAGCTCGTAATATCCCCGATCCCCGATCCGCGTCTGCTTGATCAGACCGAGCTCCTCCAGCACCTCCAGTGAGCGATACACCGTCGCCAGGTTAAGGCGTGGATGGCGCTTTCGAAGCAGGGCGGAGATATCTTCGGCGCTCAGATGCCGCTTGCTCTGGCGGAGCGCGTCCCACACCAGCTGTCGCTGCATGGTCAGGCGGTACCCGGATGACTGCAGCGCCTCGGTGGCAGTTGCGCGCGGACTCATCGGCCCATTCTGGCAGAGGTCGGTAGCGGCAGCTGCTCCGCATCACCGGCCGTCGCCGTCTTATCGTCCAGCCCAAAAAATATGATCGAGATCGCCACGAAATAGATGATGTTCCCCAGGCCGAACATGACCAGGCCGGCGATCACCTGATCGTCGATCGGCGACAACGCAGTGACGCGGGCTGCCGCCGCATAGAAGGGATAGATGACCGTGGGCGAAAGAATGAAGGCCAGGCCGAGGATGGTCGGCGGCACTCCGGCGAAACCCAGGTAAGCGATCTTTCCGATGGTTGACAATCCACGCCGGGTCCGCGGGCTGGCCACGATCGGCCACCAGAAGACCACCCCGGCTGCCAGGAAGGTCAGGTGCTCGGCCACGTGGATCAGCTCGTGGTGCAGGGTCGCCTCGTACAGAAAGGGCAGATGCCAGACCGCCAGCACGAGATTGAAACCGATGTTGGCCGCCAGTGGAGAGACCCGCAGCCTCTCGATGGCCAGCCAGCGCTCCGGAAGCCCGAGCAGGAGCAGCGGCGGGACGACCATGGCCAGGATGATGTGCTGCAGCATGTGCAGGCTGAAAAGGTAATAGTCGCCCCCTACATCGATGGGCGACTCCAGCGCCAGGAACAGGCAGAGCAGGCCGGCCGCGAAGAAGATTCGCGCCATGGGTGACCATTCCACCGATCCCGAGCCGCGCCGCCAGACGAGCCAGCCGTATGCCGCTCCGAGGGCCAGCGTCCCGGCGATCACGGTCGGATCCCACGACCAGGTCGAGAGCGTCAGGCTCGCATGCAGCGGAGACACCTATCCCTTGGTGCCCTCCTGGACGATGGGTTGGGCGAGCAACCACAGGCTCGACATCGTGTACCCGACCATGGCGGCGATCCATGGCCATTCGGCCCGCTGACCCTGCTGCTGGGTGCGCGCTGTCCGGCCCAGGTACCCGTGTGCAAGCACCACGGCGACGACGTGCACGGCAATGATCAGCAGGATCTGGAAGTACCAGACAAAGCTGTTCGGGATCAGGTTGATGTTCGGTTCGTAGTCGGCCGTGCCAAACAGGTTGAGCTGTCCGGTGCCGAGTGGGTCGGATATCTGGTGGATGAGCAGCTGACCGTTGATCGCCAGATAGTCGAAGTTGTGGGCGACCAGGTAACCGAAGGCGATCGGCACCAGCGAAGGAACCAGTCCCGCGACGACGTCGATGAGCCTGGCATCCAGACGTCCCGCGCCGCGGACGGCTGCAGCAAAGGCACCGAAGACGGCCCAGATGAGTCCGACCAGGCCGATGAAAACCGCCAGCTCCAGCAGTGCGTAGCCCCAGGCGAATTCGCCCCGAACCTGCCGGAGCCCCACGGGCAGCGCGCCGGCAAATGACTTCCAGGCGGGTGTGGCCAGCAGGCCGTCGAAGCTGACGGAAACGAGCAGCAGCAACACGAAGGTCAGCCGGCTGACGCTCCCGGTAAAGGGCCGCTCGAGACCGCCGAAGAACCCGCGGCGGCCTGGAGCCCCGAACCGGAACCACCCCAGGCGACCCCAGGTGGCAAACAGCACGGAGAAGACTTCGCCGCGCACCAACCAGGTCTCAGCGCCAAATATTGCGGCCATGATCGCGGTCAGCAGCGCGTAGCCGAGCATGATCAGCGCCGTGTTCATGGGGGTGGTGGCGACCACATTGAAAATCAGCTCCCCGCAGGCAAAGAGGAAAAACAGCACGGCGGCCGGCCAGAAACCCCAGCGCTCGGGATAGCTGCGACGCGCGCGTGGACCGGCCAGGCGAGCGATCAGGTTGAGCGGGCTGATGTACGGCCAGTAATTGCCGGCGATCGCGATACTGATCGGCACCGCGATCCAGAAGACGAGCCAGAAGGCGGTCGGCAGGATGTTGTCCGGGATACTCTGGCTGCCGAACAGCCCGGCGGCGGCCAGCAGGAGGCCGAGCACCAGGGCGGTCGCCTGCAGCCAGGCGGGCCCGAGGCGGGGCTTCGGAACGTCGATCCCACTGGGGAGCTGTCGAGCCACAGGGCGCTGCAATACCAGCAAGAACGAGATGAATACGACGGCGCCGGCACCAAGCAGGAACAGCCAGAGCGGGGCCGGCAGATCGTATCTGGCGCCAAACGCGTGCAGAAGTACGGCTGAGATCTTCAAG
The DNA here is from genome assembly GCA_005882775.1 of Chloroflexota bacterium. Classification (GTDB taxonomy): domain Bacteria; phylum Chloroflexota; class Dormibacteria; order CF-121; family CF-121; genus VBDY01. The sequence continues at coordinate 9,891 of VBDY01000073.1, forward strand.
CCTTCTTCCTCCGACGCCGGATTTCCTGGACGACCGCGACCACGCCAAACACAATGATGAATGCTAGAAGGCCGTAGGTTTCGGCAAGGCGGGCAAGGATCGTGATGATCGTGTCACCCTGGGCGCCTCGCGGAGCTCCTGCGCCTGCCTCGCCGAACGCCGTCAGGGTGGCACCGGCGAACGGGTCGCCGTTCGGGGCTTTCTTGGTGCTGAGCTCGTGCCAGGTGGTGCCGTCGTAGAACCAGAGCGACTGGAATGGCCCCGGAGGATAGCGAAGCGTGATCTGAAAGGAGGTCACCGCCGCGGGGGCGCCACTGGGCTGCTCGACCCCGGAGAATTTGTAGACGTTGCCGTGGATCTGCCAGCCGGCGGGCCACGGCGGCGGGTTGGTCACTGGGTCGATTCGCAGCTTGACGCTGACGGCGGAGGCCGAAACATGGACCGCGTCCAGCCCGAAGAACGCGATCGCCTGCCGGTCGTCGGTCTCGACTCCCCCGCCCGCAACCTTGCCGTTCTGTACGGGAAAGGTCGCCTCGCCTGATGATGGCTGCACGTTGCTCGACGACAGGTTCGGCGGTGGCGAGACGTAGTCATACGGCTGTTGAGGAAGCACCAGCCCGTCGTAGACCGGGGGCGATGGAAGCCAAGCCCGCAGCACCGCCGCGAGAACGAGTCCCGCAACAACGGCCAGGCCGCCCAGAGCGCCGCGGGCAGTTCGCCGTCCACCGCGCCGCGTCATGCCAGGAACCACTTCTCGGCGGCGCGTCATGCCAGGAACCACGCGCCCCAATCGGCGACCACGTGGGCTACCGCGCAGGGCAGCACCCGGCCCGATACCAAACGCAGGCCACCGATCGCCAGGCCGACACCGAAGTCAAGCGGCAGCGCCACGATCCCGTAGCGCGGCAGATGGATCACAGCGAAGACGGCGGCCGCCACCATCAACCCCGCGACTGGCCCCCGCTCGGCCGACCACGAGGGCTGCAACCAGCCCCGGATGACGATCTCTTCCAGAGCCGCGACGACAGCGGCAACCGATCCCCAGACCCAGAAATCGGACAGCGCCCGACCCGACAAACCGTTGCCGACCGAGGGTGCAACCAGGACGGCGCCGACCACGCCACCGGCGACCAGGGACCATCTCATTGACCAGCCCTTCTCCCCCACCGCAGGCCGAGCTTCGAGCAGAACGATCGCGCCCAGGCATGCGACGAAAACACCCGTGCTCAGCGCTTCGCCAAGAGACACGAGCGCCGCGCGCGTGGCGGCTGTGAGAAGAACGAGGAGCGTGAGCCGCGCGGCCCGAGGCTGGACCGCGACCGAGATCATCGAGGAAGCGGGATCAGCGTGGGAGTCCCCGTGGCGAATTCCGGCGGATAGACCACGACGCTGTGGCGGACACCCTGCCACTGCCAGATGACGCTGGCCGCCCGAAGATTCTGTCCCAGGGTGCTCCCGCCGGCGCTGAACTCTACGCCAGCCCCGTTGGGCAGCGTGCCGGCCGGCAGGTCCAGGCCGCGAGCCGCATCGGCCAGCCGGCTTGCGGACGCGTCACGGCTCGCGGGCATCACATAGTGAAAGAGAGTCCACGCTGCCGAGAACCCTGCAAGCGATTCCTCGGTCGGCGCCTGCCCGGATCGGGCGTGATAAGCGGCGGCAAATCGCTCATAGACGGCCCGCCCGACACCGGTCAGCGCCGCCGAATTGAAAACACCCATCGGTCGGTCGGAAGCGAAAACGCCGATCGCGTCGGCTCCCAGCATCGCGCCAAAGTCGGGGACGCACTGGGCCATGGTGGTGCCCAGCATGGCGTCGACATGGAGGCCTGCGCCCAGCATGGCGCGGCGGAAGGCAACCCCGTCCACGATGTAGGACGAGAGCAGCAGGATTGCCGGGTGCGCCGCCGCCACCTGGGCAAGCACGCGATTCCAGTCGGGGGCACGGTCGTCGTAAGTGACCGTTGCGACAACCGGAAATCCTTCCCTCGCGGCCTGGGACGCTGCGGCCGACGCCACCGAGCTGGGATAACCGTCACGAGCGTGCACGATCACCATCGGGAGCTGAGCCGGCGAGCGGCCGAGCCGCCCGGCCAGGACCGTCGCCGCGAAGTGGCTCGACATCGAGCCGAGGTCCGTGCCAGTCGCGCCGACTCGGAAGACGTCTGAGTAGCCGCGCCCGGTGAGCTGGTCGGCGACCGCGCCTGCTTCCCAGTAGAGCAGCCCTCGAGCGTGGGCCGCCTCGCTGGCCGGCGTCGAGAGCGTGCTCGAGTAGGCGCCGATGATCGACTGGACGCCGGCCTTTTGCAGCTCGTCGACACGGGCTGGGGCATCCTCGCGGACCGTCAGGTCCTTGGCGATCAGCTGGATCTGGCGCCCACGGACGCCGCCTTCGGCATTGACGAAATCTCGCGCGATTTGAACTCCGGCATATTCCTGCTGCGCCAACGGGGCCTGGGGTCCACTGAGCGGGAACAGCGCCCCGACTTTGATGGGGCCGCTCGACGCGGACGACGGGCCACACCCGGCGCTGAGGATGAGAGCGACCAGCGCGATCACCTGGAGCCGACGCACCAGCCGCATTTTACCGACGAACTCAGCCAGCCCTTCCCCGTGGTACAGCGGCTCCGGCTCCCGAAAATACCTGGCTGCTCTCTCGGCTGGGTCTGCGGT